>JBBSKV010000063.1:0-7875 GCA_038255955.1 Propionibacteriales bacterium | reverse complement strand
TCGACCAGCTCCTGGGCGTTGTCGGCAAGGTCTTCCTGCTTCCATGTCAGCGCGACGGTCTTGAGCGTCGCCCAGAGGTTGACCGGCGTGGCGAGGACGATGCCGCGACCAAAGGCGTACTCCAGCAGGGTCGGGTCGGCCTCGAGGGCGGTGTTGAGGATCGCCTCGCTGGGGATGAAGGCGATCGTGAATTCGGGGCTGACCGGCAGTCCAGTCCAATATTCCTTGCCGGCGAGCGCGTCTACGTGGCCGCGTACCTGCTTGGCATGCTGCGCCTGGAACGACTTGCGCTCAGCCTCGCTGCAGTCCTCACGGAACGAGTCGATGAACGCGCTGAACGGCACCTTGGAGTCGATGGCGACCTGCTTGCGGCCGGGCAGCTTGATGACCATGTCGGGGCGTCGAGCGCCGGTGTCGGCGGTGATGGACTCCTGCATGGAGTAGTCGATGCGGTTGAGCAGGCCGGCTGACTCGACCAGCGTCTTGAGCTGCAGCTCGCCGTAGGCACCGCGCACCGAGTTGTTGCGCAGTGCGGACGACAACGTCTCGGCTGCCATCTTGGACTGCTCGGCACTCTGACGGGTGGCGCGGATCTGCGCGGCCAGATCGCCGTGCTGCTCGCTGCGCTGCTTCTCCAGATCGAGCACCTTCTGCTGCATGTCGCGGATCTGGGTGGCGACCGGCGCCAACTGCTGCAACACCTTGCTCTCGCTCTGCTCGGCGGCTTCGCGCTTGCGGACGTCGTCGCGGTGGCGCGACTCGGTGTCGCGCATCTGCTGCTGGGCAGCCACCAGGTGCTCGCGCAAGCCCTCGATCGAGGCGCGTGCGGCGGCGAGGTCGGACTCGATCCTCGAGCGAACGGACGCCTCCTCGGCCCGGATCTCGGCGACCACTCGCTCGTGGCGCGCCTCGGCGACAGCGGGGTCCTCGACCGGCGCCGGCATCTCGACCGGACGCATGGCGTGCCCCAACCACCCGAGGGCAACGCCGACGAGCAGACCGATGAGCAGCACCAGAACCAGTTCCATGTGTCGCAGTCTGGCAACTGGGTCGGACAGATTGGTGGAGCCGTGCCGTCCACGCCCGAACTCCGTGCACCGAGGTCCTAGGCTGGCGCCTCATGGACACCCAGCAATCCGCCGCCGCAGCGGGTGCCGCCCTGGCTCTGGTGCCTCCCGTGTGGCGCTACACCCGGCACGTCGTGACGCTCGTGCACGAGGCCGGTCACGCGGTCGTGGCGCTGGCGACCGGCCGGCGGCTGAACGCGATCACCCTGCACTCCGACACCTCGGGGCTCACCGTCTCGAGCGGGAAGCCGACCGGACTCGGCATGATCGCTACGGCGCTGGCCGGCTACCTCGCCCCGTCAGCGCTGGGACTGGGCAGCCTGGCCCTGGTTGCCGCCGACCGCACCGCGTGGGCGCTGTGGATCGCCGCGATCGTCCTGGCCGGCATGCTGCTGTTCATCCGCAACTGGTGGGGCCTGCTGGTCGTCGCCCTCAGCGGTGCTGGCGTCGCGGCGCTCACCTACCGCGCCGACGAGCAGGTGCAGGTCTTCGCGGCGTCGACGGTCGCCTGGTTGCTGCTGATCGCCGGACCGCGCACGACCGTGGACCTGTGGGGTCATCGCCGAAGAAGGCGCACCCGCACCACGGACGCGGACGTGCTGGGCCGGCTCACCCATCTCCCGGCGGCGGTGTGGAACGCACTGTTCATCCTGCTGACCGTGCTGGCCCTGGTCGGCGGCCTCTGGATCGCCGGGTGGGTCAGCCCGAGCGACGTGGGTGTTGGATAGAACCGTGTTCACCCCAGACAGCGACCTGCCCACCGGAGGCCGCACGGGAGTGATCACCACGCCGCACGGCCAGATCCGCACCCCCGCCTTCATCCCCGTGGGGACCCGCGCCGCCGTGCGCGCCGTGCTGCCCGAGCAGATGTCCGATCTCGGTGCCCAGGCGGTGCTCGCCAACGCCTATCACCTGTACCTGCAGCCCGGTGCCGACATCGTCGAGACGGCCGGCGGGCTGGGCACCTTCATGAACTGGCCCGGACCGACCTTCACCGACTCCGGTGGCTTCCAGGTGATGTCGCTGGGCGCCGGCTTCAAGAAGACGCTGTCGATGGCCTCCAAGGGCGTCGAGTCCGACGACGTGATCGCCGAGGGCAAGGACCGACTCGCCCTGGTCGACGACGACGGCGTGACGTTCAAGTCGCACCTCAACGGGTCGACGCACCGGTTCACCCCCGAGGTGTCGATGCAGATCCAGCACCAGCTCGGCGCCGACATCATCTTCGCCTTCGACGAGCTGACGACGCTGATGAACACCCGGTCGTACCAGGAGACCTCGCTGGCGCGCACCCAGGCGTGGGCCGAACGATGCGTCATCGAGCACCAGCGGCTGAGCGCCGAGCGCGCCGACAAGCCGCAGCAGGCGCTGTTCGGCGTGGTGCAGGGAGCCCAGTACGAGGACCTGCGTCGTCAGGCTGCGCGCGGCCTGGCCAAGCTCGACTTCGCGGGGTACGGCATCGGCGGCGCGATCGAGAAGGAGAACCTGGCCACCATCGTCCGCTGGGTCACCGAGGAGCTGCCCGACGACCGGCCGCGCCACCTGCTGGGCATCGGCGAGCCCGAAGACCTGTTCGCGGCCGTCGAGGTCGGGTGCGACACGTTCGACTGCGTCGGTCCGTCACGGGTCGCCCGGTCGTCGCGCGTCTACACCCCCGACGGACGCGAGAACCTGCTGGTCGCGGCATCGCGGCGCAACTTCGGGCCGATCGACACCGAGTGCGACTGCCACACCTGCACGCACTACACGCGCGCCTACCTGCACCACCTGTTCAAGGCCAAGGAGTACAACGCCGCCACGTTGTGCACCATCCACAACGAACGCTTCATCGTCCGCCTGGTCGACCGGATGCGCGACGCCATCGACGACGGCACCTTCACCGACTTCAAGGCCGACTTCCTCGCCCGCTACCGCCACTGAGGGGGTCGGTTCGCGACCGAGGGGTCGGTTTACCACCGTGCGTAGGTATATAGGCTCAGACCTCGGGAAACTTCCCACGGTCAGAGCTGCTCAACCTACGCACCGTGGTAAACCGACGACCGCTCAGTACGTGGGTTCGCGGCGCTTGAGCCAGGCGATGACGGTGACCGTGATGGGCAGGGCGGCGAACTCGATGAGGACCTTGTAGATCACGCCCACGATGAAGTAGTTCCAGAACGTGCCCATCGTGGTGATGCCGATGGCCGAGGCCGCGATGGCGCAGAACAAGAAGGTGTCGACCAGCTCGCCGGCGCCCGTGGACGTGGCCAGGCGAGCGACCAGGGACCGCTCGGCGCTGCGCCGCTTCATCCGGACGAGGACGTAGCTGTTGACCAGCTGCCCGACCACGTAACCGGTCACGCTGGCCAGCACGATCTGTCCGACCGGCCCCGCGACTGCCTCGAAGGCCGCCTGGTTCTCGTAGAACGAGGCACCCGGCGCCCGCTCGACGATCCAGAAGGTGCCAGCCGCCAGCAGAGCCATCGTGAATCCGGTGAGCACGGCCCGTCGCGCCGCCTTGAAGCCGTAGACCTCGGAGATGACGTCGCCGAGGATGTACGCCAACGGGAACAGGAACGCGCCGCCGTCGGTGACGATCGGCAGGATCTGCACCGAACCGATCGACCACGACCCGACGCCGAACTCGATGCCCTTGGTCGCGGCGATGTTGGAGACGACCAGCACGACGCAGAACACCGCGAGGATCACGTCGTAGTACGAGGATCCGCGGCTCGCGAAGCGGATGACAGGTTTTGTTGAGGTTGCCTGAGAACTCATGTCGAGCATCTTCCCACGGGCCCGCCCTCACCAGACGCATGAGCAGGCCTCTGGAACAATCGACACATGACCGTCATGCCTGCGCACACCGACGTCCTGGTCGTCGGCGCAGGCCCGGCCGGAGCAGCCGCCGCAGCCTGGTCGGCCCGCCTCGGGCACGACACCGTGATGGCCGACGCCGCCACCTTCCCGCGCGACAAGACCTGTGGCGACGGGCTCACGCCCCGCGCGATCCACGAGCTGCAACGTCTCGGCCTGGGTGACTGGGTCCGCGGGCACGGCACCAACCGGGGACTGCGCGCTGCCGGCTTCGGCCAGGAATTGCTGCTGCCCTGGCCGGGAGGGTCACTGCCCGACTGGGGCTCGGCCGTCCCCCGCACCGAGCTCGACGATCGCATCTTCCGCACGGCCATCGAGTGGGGCGCCACGGCGGTCGAGGGCGCACGCGCCATCGACGCCGAGCGCGACGCCTCTGGTCGCGTCACCTCCGTCACCTTCCGGGTCGGCCCGGACAAGGCACTGCACACCATCAGCTGCGAACGCCTCGTGATCGCCGACGGCGTGCGATCATCCCTGGGCCGCGTTCTCGGTCGTGAGTGGCACCGCGAGACCGCTTACGGCGTGGCAGGCCGGTCGTACGTGAAGTCCGGCCGCAGCGACGACCCGTGGATCTCCTCGCACCTCGAGCTGCGCGGTGAGGACGACGAGCTGCTGCCCGGTTACGGCTGGATCTTCCCGCTGTCCGACGGCGAGGTGAATCTGGGCGTCGGCGCGCTGGCCACCGCCAAGCGTCCCGCGGATCTGCAGATCCGACCGCTGATGGAGTACTACGCGTCGCTGCGCCGCACCGAATGGGATCTCAGCGGCGAGCTGCGCCTGCCCACCAGCGCGCTGCTGCCCATGGGCGGCGCCGTGTCGGGCGTGGCCGGCCCCAACTGGATCCTCGTGGGCGACGCCGCCGGTTGCGTCAACCCGCTCAATGGCGAGGGCATCGACTACGGGCTCGAGACCGGTCGCGTCGGCGCCGAGCTGCTGACCACCGAGGCCGATCTCAGCCAGGCGTGGCCGGCCCTGCTCACGCACCACTACGGCGAGGCGTTCTCGATCGCGCGTCGGATGGCCGGTCTGCTGACCGTGCCCCGGCTGCTCCCGGCGGCTGGTCCCATCGGCATGCGATCGCACCGCATGATGACCGTGGCGCTTCGCGTCATGGGCAATCTGGTCACCGACGAAGATCGCGACATCACCGCGCGACTGTGGCGCTGGGCCGGCCGCCAGTCCGTGCGACTGGACGCCCGCCCACCCTTCAGCTCCTGACCCGCTGAGCGGGGGGACCTCAGGCGGCGGGGGGTGCGGGCGGGGGGTCGTCGTGCTTGCTCATGTCGGGGATCTTCTCGCCGGAGTCGCGGAAGGCGAGCACGGTGAAGACCGTGAGAGCGATGGCGGCGATCCACAACAGGTAGCCGGACCAGCCCGGTCCGATGCTGAGGCCTGCCACGTCCGCACCGCCGGGGAACAGCGCGCGCAGGATCAGCAGCAGCGTGCCGAGTCCGGCTGCGGCGGCCGCCACCAGATTCCACGGCACCCCGTCCGGCAGCTTGTCCGTGGCGAAGGCCTTGACCGCCACGATCGCCGTCGACGCCACGATGAGCAGGACGCCGAGCGTCGCGTAGCTGGTCCACGCGTTCGTCCCGGCAGAGACGCTGCCCAGCGCGACCGAGCCCGGTCCGTCGTACGAGACGGTCACGTAGCTGCCGATGAAGGACAGCAGGATCGCCAGCCCTCCGGAGATCAACGCGCCCTGGTCGTTCTTGCCCAATGACTTGAAGTCAGTGGCCATGATCACCATCTCCCAACGATGAAGGTTCCTTGGAATCTAGCGCTTCGTGGCCGCCAGCAGGCGGAGATCGACAATCTCGTGAGGAGGGGTCGGACCGCACCGTTAGGGTGACGGCGTGCTTCGCATCGCCACGGTCAACGTCAACGGCATCCGTGCCGCCTACAACAAGCTGCGCGGGCAGAGCACCGGCATCGCCGAGTGGTTCGCCGAACGCGACGCCGACATCGTCACGCTGCAGGAGGTTCGGGCTCCCGACGAGATCCTGCGCGACCTCGTGGCCGACGCCGGCTATCACGTCGTGCACACCGAGGCTGCGGCCAAGGGCCGCGCCGGCGTGGCCGTGCTGACCAGGAACGAACCGGTCGACCAGCGGGTCGGAAACGGCGACACCCTCTTCGACGACGCCGGGCGATGGGTCGAGTCCGACATCACCCTGTCCGACGGCTCCACCCTCACCGTCGTGTCGGCCTATGTGCACTCCGGCGGCGTCGGAACGCCCAAGCAGGACGACAAGTACCGCTTCCTCGACGCGATGGGGTCGCGAATGGCGGCCATCGGCGCCTCCGGAGGACACGGCCTGGTGACCGGCGACCTCAACGTCGGCCACACCGAGCGCGACATCAAGAACTGGAAGGGCAACCGGAAGAAGGCCGGCTTCCTGCCCGAGGAGCGCGCCCACTTCGACCGCTGGTTCGATGATCTCGGCTGGGTCGACGTGCACCGCCACCTCGCCGGCGACGTCGACGGCCCGTACACCTGGTGGTCCATGCGCGGGCAGGCCTTCGACACCGACACCGGTTGGCGCATCGACTACCAGCTCGCCACTGCCGATCTGGCGACCGCCGCCCGCACCGCCACCGTCGACCGGGCCAGCAGCTGGGCCGAGCGCTGGTCCGATCACGCTCCCCTGGTCATCGACTACGACCTGTAGGTGCTCGCTGGTGGTCAGGCAGGAATGAAAGCGCCCGTCACGACGCTGAACCATGCATGACCACATTCGGAATCATCGGGGCAGGACACATCGGCTCGGCCCTGGCACAGGCCGTCATCGACCGCGGACACCACGTCGTCATCGCCAATTCGCGCAACCCCCAGACGCTGGCCGATCTGATCGACCAGCTCGGACCGAGGGCTCGGGCCGCGACCGCCGTCGGCGCAGCCGAAGCCGCTGAGATCGCCGTCGTGACGGTGCCGTTGAAGGCGATCGATCAGATCCCGGTCGACGAGCTGGCTGGCAAGGTCGTGATCGACACCAACAACTACTACCCGGAGCGCGACGGCCAGATCGAGTCCCTCGATCGTGGCGAGACGACCACGTCGGGCATGCTGCAGGAGCGGCTGCCGACGTCGAAGATCGCCAAGGGCTTCAACCATGTCCCCGCGGCGGACATCAACGCCTTGGGACTGCCCGCCGACGATCCTGCTCGTCTCGCGCTCGTGACCGCCAGCGACGACGACCACGCGGCCGCCGTCGTGAAGGACTTGTACGACCAGATCGGGTTCGACACCGTGAACGTCGGGCCGCTGGCCGACTCCTGGCGCATCGAGCGCGACCAGCCGGCGTACGCCGGCGCGCAGCCCAAGGACGAGCTGGTGGCAAAGCTCGCGAAGGCGACGCGCATCGTCGGTTCCTGACCGCTCGCCTGCATGCATGCACGACGGTCCGCCCGGCCCGTCCAGCGACACGAAGGGGCCCGCATCCAGGTGGATGCGGGCCCCTCGTGATTCAAGCGGTCAGTTGAACTTGACCTGCATCGTGGTGCCCTTCTGCTTCTGCACCTTGATCTTCACCCCGGCCGCGGGAAGCTTGACGCCGTGGTTCGGCAGCTCTGCGTACCAGTACTTCTTGGTGTCGTTGAAGACGCTCTGCGCCTTCTGCGCCCGGATGTAGCTGGGCACGCCGTTGGTGTGCAACGTCATCGAGTCGGCCTTGATCTTGCCGAACGGTGCGTCGTACACCTGGATGCGGGCGCGCCACGGCTTGCCGGTCGCCTTGTTGATGATCGGCGCCGGGTTGGCGTCGATCGGCAGGTTGCGACCCTCGCCCGGGTGCTTCGAGGTGTTGTTGTCCAGCTGGGAGGTGTCCCAGTACGAGATCAACAGACCCTGGCCGTAGCGGTAGTGCTCGACGAAGTCCGGCTTGGTGTTGGCGAAGCCGAAGTTGTACGGCCCCGTCTGCAGGTACTTGTCGTAGCCCACGTAGGACCGGTG
>JBBSKV010000062.1:0-7893 GCA_038255955.1 Propionibacteriales bacterium | reverse complement strand
CGCGTCCCTCGGTCTCGCCGAAGCTGCCGCCGCCGATCAGCGCGATGACGCCGAGCAGGGCGGCCAGTCCGAACGAACCGATGACGAGACGGACGACGACACTGCGCAAATCCTTCATCGCAGCATGATGGCAGGCTGTCAGGTCGTGCGGACGAATCTCACCAGATCGCCGGGACGAGCCTGGGCCAGACGATCGGTGTGCGCGTCCTTCACGACCGCGATGACCGGGTAGCCGCCGGTCACTGGGTGATCTGGGCCGAAGACGATCGGATGGCCGTCGGACGCCACCTGGATGCTGCCGCGGACGCACGGCTCGCTGGCCAGCTCGCCCACATGAGTGCGTTCCAACGCGGGCCCCCCCAGCCGCACGCCGATGCGGTCCGACTCTGACCTGACGACCCACCCGGTCGCCAGCAGGGACGCGACGGCGGCGTCGGTGAACCACTCGTGTCGTGGTCCGAGCACGACGTCGAGCGTGAGCGTGCCCGAGCGGTTCAGGGCGGGCACGTCCATCAGATCGGGAATGGCCTGCGGGTCTCCGACGATGAGCTCGTCCCCGGCCGCCAGGGGAGCGGGACCCAGCCCCGACAGCGTGTCGGTGGATCGGGAACCCAGCTCGGCGTCCCCGGTGAAGGCGCCGGCGACGCCGACGTACGCCCGAAGCCCTGCGGTCACCTGGTCGACAGCGAGCCGCTGGCCCCGGCGCAGCGGCACGGCTCGACCGTTCGCGATCTGCCGGTCATCGATGGTGATCGGCCCGACGGCGCCGGTCACGGCGATCGTGTGATCGGCGGTCGCCGTGAGGACCAGCCCGCCGAGCAGCACCTCGACAGCTGCCGCGTCCTCGACATTGCCCAGCAACGCGTTCACCTGACGGTGGGCGCTGCGGTCGAACGCGCCGGAAGGGCTCACGCCGAGCGCCGCCTGGCCGGGTCTGCCGCGATCCTGCAGCAGCGAACGGGCGCCCGGATGCTCGACGAACAGGCTCACGACACTTCCCTGAACTGCACGACGGTCCCGGGCAGGAGCAGCGCTGCCGGATCGCGGCCGGTGTCCCACATCGGCAGGTCGGTGCGCCCGATCAGCTGCCACCCGCCGGGAGAGGAGCGCGGATACACGCCGCTGAACTCGCCGGCCAGGCCCACCGAACCGGTGGGCACCACGGTGCGAGGCGTGGAACGTCGTGGCACCCGCAGTCGCGGGTCGCCGTCGACGAGGTAGGAGAAGCCGGGGGCAAAGCCGCCGAACGCCGTCCGCCACGGGGTGCCCGTGTGGGCTGCGACAACCTCGGTCGCGCTCAGGCCGGTGAGCGCGGCGACCTCGGCGAGATCCGGCCCGTCGTAGATCACTGGAATCTCGACAGTCGTCGCGGTGGCCATGTCGTCGAGCCGATCAGGCGGGGAGGTGCGCTCCACCAGGTCGCGGATCCGGGGTGGGTCGCCGTGGACCAGGACGGTGCGGGCGCCGAGCACGATCTGGTCAGGCGTCGCATCGACGAGCGCCGCGTGCCATCGGCGGGCTTCGTCGAGGCTCTCGCAGTCCAGCAGCAGCGCGCGATCGCCGCAGGGCAGCAGCCTCACGCCGGGAGCCCCGCCACGGCGACCCCTGAGGCCGTCAGGGCGGCGCGCACGGCGCGTGCCGTGTCCAGGGCGCCGGGGGAGTCGCTGTGCACGCAGATCGATTCGACGCGGCCGATCAACGACACGGCCTGAGCCGCAGCCTGCTCGGCCGACTCGAGCACGGCGTGCGGCTCGGATCGGGGGACGAGCGTGCCGTCGGGGCGATAGGCCCGGTCGGCGAATCCCTCGGGGATGACCTGCAGCCCCTCAGCGGCGGCCAGCCGCAGCGACACCGAATCGGGCAGGCCGAGCAGCGGGAGCCCATAGGCGATGACGGCCTCGACGACGGCCGCTGCCTGACGTGAGTCGGTCACGATCGCGTTGTAGAGCGCGCCATGCGGCTTCACGTACGCGATCACGCCCCCGGCTGCGTCGGCCTCGACGGCCAACGCGTCGATCTGGCGGCGGACGGTGTCGATCAGCGCGGTGTCCGTCAGGTCCATCGCGATGCGGCCGAATCCCTCTCGATCGGGATAGCCGACCTGCGCACCGATGGTCACACCCCGCTCGACAGCCGCCTCGCACGTGGCCAGCATCAGGTCGGCGTCACCGGCGTACGCGCCGCAGCACACGTTGGCGCTGGTGACCACATCGAGCAGCGCGACGTCCTCACCCGACCGCCAGCGCTCCCACGACTCCCCGAGATCGGCGTTGAGATCCATGCCCCCAATCTCCCATGCCCCAAATTTTGCTACCCAACGCACCGTTCTACGGCCCGATTCGGTGCGTGGGGTAGCAAAATTCGGTCAATGTGGCTCGACGAGGAAGGCGCGGCCGCGGTCCTGGACTCGGGTCATGATGACGAGGCCGCGATTCGGGCCCTTGAGCTTCATCCGTTTGATCAGCTGCTCGGGCACGATGTCGACGCCGCGCTTCTTGACCGTCAGCGTGCCAATGCGGCGGACCTGCAGAGCCGCCTTCAACGGCTTCTCGCGGAAGGGCAGCTCCTCGACGATCCGGAAGCCGCGCGCGAACGGGCTCGCGACCTGCGCGTCGGTGCTCACGTAGGCGATGTGCGGATCGGTCAGCCAGCCGCCGATCTGCGAGGCGAACTCGCTGACCAGCCCGGCCCGAATCACCGCATCGTCCGGCTCGTACAGGTGCGCTCCGACGTCGGCCACGGCAGCCGGTTCACCGGACCCGGTCAGGGTGGCGCCAGCCGGCAGGACGGTTGCACGCCGCTTCACGGTCGCGAAGGGGGCACCCCACAGACACGCCTCGACCAGCTGGCCCCGGTCGCTGACCCACTCCGCCTCGACGCCGTCCGGAACATCGGCGTGCGCCAGCCCGGGCATGACCTTCGCGACGGCGCGGCCCGCGAGGTGGTGACGCACCCATGACCAGGACGGCTGCAGATCTGCGGTCGAGAAGGTCCGTCCGCGGCCATCGCGCCGAGCGGGGTCGATGAAGGCCACCTCGTCGTCAGCGATCTGCGTCTGCTCGGCATCACCCACCTCGACGGTGCCCGCCAGCCCCGCGGCGGCCAGGTTGGCCTGCGCGATGGCCGCTCGCACGGGGTCACGCTCGATGCCGCGCACGCGCAGACCGACGCGACCGAAGGCCAGCAGGTCGCCCCCGATGCCACAGCCGAGATCGACCACGGCCGGGGCGCCGGTTGCCGCCAGCCGTCGGGCCCGGTGCTCGGCCACGACGGAGCGGGTCGCCTGCTCGAGCGCATCGTGGGTGAAGTACATCTGGGCCGCCGCCGCACCGAACTTGCCGACCGCCTTGCCGCGCAGATGGTTCTGGGTCACGGCCGCCGCGACCAGGTCCGGGGCCCACGTCCTGCGCAGACGCGTGCCGAGTGCCAGGTCGCTCTCGACCCCGGCGCAGCGCGCGATCTCCTCCAGCAGCGTCTGCCCGGCCGGCTGCACCAGCTGCTCGAAGGTCGCGACGTCCACGGTGACAGTGTCGCAGTAGCCACCGCGATGATCATGGGCCGGCGAAGCGGTCCGAATTAGCACTCTCTTGGGTCGAGTGCCAGCGGCGTGCTAGATTTCTAGATGGCGGCCACGGGTCGCTCATCTGTCCATGTTCCACGCTGAAAGGGGAGGTCGACAACGTGTCGGTCACCATCAAGCCGCTCGAGGATCGCCTGGTCGTCCAGGCCGCCGAGGCAGAGCAGACCACTGCATCCGGTCTGGTCATTCCTGACACCGCCAAGGAGAAGCCCCAGGAGGGCACCGTCGTCGCGATCGGCCCCGGCCGCATCGACGACAACGGCAACCGTGTTCCGCTCGACGTCGCCGTCGGCGACAAGGTGCTGTTCAGCAAGTACGGCGGCACCGAGATCAAGCACGACGGCGAGGAGTACCTCATCCTCTCCACGCGCGACGTTCTCGCCATCGTTTCCTGACGCCAGCCCCAACCTTCGTGCGGATCTTTCGCTCGGAGGTTGGGCTGCCGTGCGTCACCACCCCCGTCATCACACCGTCTTTACCCCAAAGGACACCGCATGCCCAAGATTTTGGAATTCGACGAGAACGCCCGCCGCGCCCTCGAGCGTGGCGTCGACAAGCTCGCCGACACCGTCAAGGTGACGCTCGGCCCCAAGGGCCGCTACGTCGTGCTGGACAAGAAGTGGGGCGCCCCCACGATCACCAACGACGGCGTGACCGTCGCCCGCGACATCGATCTCGACGACCCGTTCGAGAACCTCGGCGCACAGCTGGCCAAGGAAGTCGCCACCAAGACCAACGACGTCGCCGGTGACGGCACCACCACCGCCACCGTGCTGGCCCAGGCCATGGTGCACGAGGGTCTGCGCGCGGTCGCTGCCGGCGCCAACCCGGTGGGCCTGAAGAAGGGCATCGAGGCTGCTGTCGAGGCCGTCACGGCCAAGCTGCACGAGATGGCCCGCGACGTCGACGACATCAAGGACATGACCGACGTCGCGACGGTCTCGTCGCGCGACAGCGTCATCGGCGCCCTGATCGCCGAGGCCTTCGACAAGGTCGGCAAGGACGGCGTGATCACGGTCGAGGAGTCCAACACCATGGGCACCGAGCTGGAGTTCACCGAGGGCATGCAGTTCGACAAGGGCTACCTGTCGCCGTACATGGTCACCGACACCGAGCGCATGGAGACGGTCCTCGACGACCCGTACATCCTGGTCAACCAGGGCAAGATCTCGGCCATCGCCGATCTGCTGCCCGTGCTGGAGAAGGTCGTCCAGGCCGGCAAGTCGCTGTTCATCATCGCCGAGGACATCGAGGGCGAGGCCCTGTCGACCCTGGTCGTCAACAAGATGAAGGGCACCTTCACCTCGGCTGCCGTCAAGGCTCCGGCCTTCGGTGACCGTCGCAAGGCCATGCTGCAGGACATCGCGACCCTCACCGGCGCCGAGGTCATCACGCCCGATGTCGGACTCAAGCTCGAGACGGTTGGTCTCGAGGAGCTCGGTACCGCGCGTCGTGTGGTCATCACCAAGGACGCCACCACCATCATCGACGGCGGCGGCGAAGCCGTCGAGGTCGAGGGTCGGGTCGCGCAGATCAAGGCCGAGATCGACAACACCGACTAGGACTGGGACCGCGAGAAGCTGCAGGAGCGCCTGGCCAAACTGGCCGGTGGCGTCTGCGTCTTCAAGGTCGGCGCGGCCACCGAGGTCGAGCTCAAGGAGAAGAAGCACCGCATCGAGGACGCCGTCTCGGCCACCCGCGCTGCGATCGAGGAAGGCATCGTCGCTGGCGGCGGTTCTGCGCTCGTGCACGCCGTGTCGGTGCTCGATGACAGCCTCGGCCTGGTTGGCGACGAAGCGGTCGGCGTGCGCATCGCGCGCCTCGGCGCTGACGCCCCGCTGGAGTGGATCGCCCGCAACGGCGGCGTCTCCGGCGAGGTCGTCGTCAACAAGGTGCGCGAGAGCGGTCAGGGCTACAACGCGGCCACCGAGGAGTACGGCGATCTGGTGTCGCAGGGCGTCCTCGATCCGGTCAAGGTCACGCGTTCTGCGCTGGCCAACGCCGCGTCGATCGCCGCGATGCTGCTCACCACCGAGACGCTCGTGGTCGAGAAGCCCGCCGAGGACGAGTCGGACGGCCACGCAGGCCACAACCACTGACGTCACCAGCACCTCACGAGCGCCGCTCGCCCTTCGGGGCGGGCGGCGCTCGTGCGTCCGCTGGCATACTCCTGCCATGCGCCCGCTGCGGTACTCGATCAACGTCAGCCTCGATGGCTGCGTCGACCACGCCGCGTCCGCGTTCGTGCCCGATCCCGAGATCCATCAGCACGCCGCCGAGTGGATGGCGCGCGCCGACGTGGCGCTGTTCGGTCGCGTGACGTACCAGCTGATGGAGGCGTGGCGCCCGAACGATCAAGGCGAGCTCGACGACTGGATCGAGCCGTGGATGGAGCCGTTCGCCCGCACGATCGGCGCGATGCCGAAGGTCGTCGTGTCGAGCACGTTGGCCGAGGCTGGTCACGCTGATCTGGGCTGGAGAACCGACATCGTCGACGGCACCGATCTGGAGTCCACGGTCCGAGCACTCAAGGAGCAGTCGGGTGACGGCATCGCTCTCGGCGGGGTCACGCTCCCGCTGGCACTCGCGCAGCTCGGCCTGATCGATGAGTACCAGCTGGTCGTGCACCCGGTCATCGCGGGCCACGGGCCCCGGCTCTTCGACGGTCTCACCACCCATCTGGGCCTGCGACTGGTCGATCGAACGGACTTCGACTCCGGGGTGACGGCGCTGGTGTACGAGCCTGCTGGTTAGCCTCGGCACGTGATCGCCCACGACTTCGCTGCACTGCGCGCCGAGCTCGACCTTCCTCCGGCGGACCAGTCCGACACGTTCCCCGCGGATGTGCTGGCCGAGGCCGGTGCCATCGCGGCCGGCGAGATCGGTCGGGAGGTGACGGGGGCCCGGATCGACCTGACTGGTCTGGCGTTCGTCACGATCGATCCGCCGGGATCGCTGGACCTCGACCAGGCCGTGCTGATCGAGCGTCGCGACGACGACGGCTTCACGGTCCGCTACGCCATTGCGGACCTCGGCTCGGCCATTCCGCCGGGCGGCCCCGTCGACGTCGAGGCCAGGCGGCGGGGGCAGACCTTCTACCTGCCGGACGGTCGGGTGCCGCTGCACCCGGCGGTGCTGTCCGAGGACGCGCTGAGCCTGCTGCCTGACCAGGTGCGCGCTGCGGTCGTGTGGACGATCGACGTCGGCGCGGACGGCGCGATGGGTGCGGCGACCGTGCAGCGGGCCACCGTGCGATCGGTGGCACGGCTGGACTACGCCGAGGTGCAGCAGGCCGCGGACGCCGGGACACCCCACCAGTCGATCGAGCCGCTGGCCGACCTCGGCCGGCTGCGCCGCACGGTGCGGCTCGCGGCTGGCGCCATCGACCTGGCGCTGCCCGAGCAGGGGGTGGTGGCCGACGGCGACGCCTGGACGTTGCGCATCGAGCCCCGCACGGCGGCCGATGCGTGGAACGCCGAGGTCTCCCTGCTGACGGGCATGGCAGCCGCGCAGCTGATGATCGGCGCGGGAGTCGGACTGCTGCGGACCCTGCCGGCGCCACCTTCAGAGGCCGTCGCGGAGTTCGAGAAGGTCGCCAGAACCCTCGGGGTGGAGGTGCCGGCCGGAGCCACCCCGGGTGAGGTGCTGGCCTCGTTGGATCCCGACCACCCGGTGGCGATGGCCCTGATGACCCATTCCACCCGGATGTTGCGTGGGGCCGGGTACGAGGCGTTCGACGGCGCGTTGCCGGCGGAGACCGAGCATGCGGGTGTGGGCGGATCCTATGCGCACGTCACGGCGCCCATCCGGCGTCTGCCCGACCGTTTCGGCACCGAGGTCTGCGTGGCGATCTCAGCGGGGGAGCCGGTGCCGGACTGGGTGCGTGCAGCCCTTCCCGAGATCGCCGAGGCGATGGCCAGCAGCAGCCGGCGCGCCTCCGCGGCGGATCGTGGGTCGATCGATCTGGTCGAGACCTGGGTGATGCAGGACCACCGCGACAGCGAGTTCGAGGCGGTGGTCGTCGAGGCCACGGACGACGGAGCCGAGATCATCATCATCGAGCCACCCGTCGAGGCGCGATGCCTCGGGACGGGGTTGGTCGAGGGCAGCACGATCACCGTGCGGGTCCACGACATCGACCTGGACTCCCACACCGTGACGTACGAGGTCGCCGACCGGTCGTGACGCGAGGCCCTCTCAGACCAGGCGGAGCGGAGCGAGCCCTCGCAGGACGATGTCGATCTTGCGGCCGTACCAGCCGCGGTCGGTGTGAGCCTCGTCGGC
Source organism: Propionibacteriales bacterium (assembly GCA_038255955.1). Classification (GTDB taxonomy): domain Bacteria; phylum Actinomycetota; class Actinomycetes; order Propionibacteriales; family Nocardioidaceae; genus Aeromicrobium. The sequence goes on along the minus strand of JBBSKV010000062.1, from coordinate 29 downwards.
GTCGTACGCCTTGAGCGTGGTGCTGTTGG
>JBBSKV010000061.1:0-7898 GCA_038255955.1 Propionibacteriales bacterium | reverse complement strand
CGGCCAAGGGAGCAGCGCCGATACTGGTCGTCGGCACGACCCGCGATCCAGCAACGACGTACGAGTAAGCGGTGGAACTGGCCCATCAGCTCTCGTCCGGCGTGCTGCACACCCGCGAGGGCGACGGACACACGGCCTACAGCTCGGGCAACACGTGCATCACCAAGGCCGTCGACGCCTACCTGGTCGAGGGCAAGGTGCCGAAGGACGGCACCATCTGCGCCGAGTGATCGCCCCGCGCGGCCCCCTGAGGGCGGTGCATCCTCAACCGAATGGCTGATGAACGGGCTCGGCGGTGCGGAATCAACCTCATTCGTGCTCAGACGGTTGCACAGGCACCGCGGTGCCGTACCGCCTTCAGCCGCGAATGGCCTCGTGGTGCCGGATGACCTCGTCGATGATGAAGGTCAAGAACTTCTCGGCGAAGGCGGGATCCAGATCGGCGGCGTCGGCCAGGTCGCGCAGGCGGGCGATCTGACGGGCCTCGCGGTCGGTGTCGGCCGGAGGCATGTCGTGCTCGGCCTTCAGCCGACCCACGCGCTTGGTGTACTTGAACCGTTCGGCCAGCACGTGGATCAGCGCCGCATCGATGTTGTCGATGCTCGCCCGGATCTCTTCCAGCTCTGCCTGCACCTCGTCGCTCACGGCCCCGAGTCTACGGTGACGGCCCGGTTCGGCGTCGACGTGCACAGTGGGTAGACTCGATCCGGTCCGGCGGGCGATCCTCGTTGGGCCATTGGCCGCCTTAGCTCAGTCGGTAGAGCGTTTCACTCGTAATGAAAAGGTCGTCGGTTCGATTCCGACAGGCGGCTCCATGCATAGCCTGCATCGCAGGCCGGGAAGTTTGGGCGCCCTCTCGTGGTTGAACGAGGCATGTCCTTGTTGTTCGAGCCCTTGACCCTGCGCGGTCTGACCCTTCGCAACCGTGTCTGGCTGGCGCCGATGTGCCAGTACAGCGTGACCGAACGCGATGGCACGCCGACTGACTGGCACCTGATGCATCTGGGGTCGCACGCCGTCGGCGGCTACGGACTGATCCTCACCGAGGCCACGGCGGTGGTGCCGGAGGGGCGGATCAGCCCTGAGGACACCGGGCTGTGGAACGACGAGCAGACGGCGGCATGGCACCGGATCGTCGACTTCGTGCACGACCAGGGAACGCACATCGGCGTTCAGCTGGCGCACGCCGGTCGCAAGGCGTCCACCTACGGGCTGTTCCCGACGGGCGAGGGCTCGGTGCCGGACTCGGCCGGCGGATGGCAGACGGTGTCGTCGACCGCGAACGCCTACCCCGGCAACGCTGCGCCGCGGGCCATGACGCTCGACGAGGTCCGGGCCCTGCCGGCGACCTTCGCCGCGGCTGCTGCGCGGGCCGACGAGGCAGGTTTCGACACCGTGGAGGTCCACGCGGCTCACGGCTATCTCATGCACCAGTTCCTCTCGCCGCTCGTCAACGATCGAACGGACGAGTACGGCGGATCGTTCGAGAACCGCACCAGGCTGCTGGTCGAGACCGTCGACGCCGTTCGCAAGGTCTGGCCCGAGGACAAGCCGGTGCTCGTCCGGCTGTCGGCCACCGACTGGGCGCCTGCGGGTCTGCAGGGCTGGGACGTCGAGCAGACAGCCGCCCTGAGCAAGGAGCTGGCCGAGCACGGAGTCGACTTCATCGACGTGTCGTCCGCGGGAGCCATCGCGGAGCAGGAGATTGCCGTTGGGCCGGGGTTCCAGGTTCCGTTCGCTGCCGAGGTGCGTCAGGTGAGCGGGTTGCCCACGGGAGCGGTCGGACTCATCACCGAGCCGGACCAGGCCGAACGAGTGCTCGCCGACGGCTCAGCCGATGTCGTGCTGCTGGCCCGTGCTGCTCTGCGTGAGCCGGCCTGGCCCTTGCGCGCCGCCTTCGAGCTCGGCGTGGCCCGGGACGACGCGGGTTACGTGCCGCAGTACCTGCGCGGAGCGTGGCCTCGCCGCTGATGATCGCGCAGCAGGGCCCGACATCGTGACGATGTCGGGCCCTGCGTGTGGGTGGCGCTGGTCTCAGGTGACCAGATCGGCGATCGCGTCGGCATTCTCCGAGCGGCGACGAACCCGGCCGACGACCAAGCCGATCACGAACACGATGAACGGTGCGAGCACCAGGAACCAGCCCAGGGTCGACAGACCGAACGTCTGGGCCGTCGGATCGACGCCCTCGGCGACCGTGCCGGCGAGCAGACCGAATCGCGCCGCGACCAGATAGGCGCCCAGTGCCAGACCGACGATCGAGACGGCAGGCGCGATCACGGTGTTCCACACGCGCCGGTCCTCGCCCGTGCGGCGGAAGTACACGATCACGGCTGCCGAGACGAGGATCTCGACGAGCACGATCGCGAGCACGGCCATGGCGCTGAACCAGAAGAACATGTTCAGGACGGGGTCCTTGTCCGTGACCACGAACAGCACGATCACGACCAGCGAGATGACCGAGGTGGTGATGGCGCCCGCAACCGGAGCACCCCCCTTGTTGACCCGGTCGAGGGCCCGCGGCAGCACGCCGGCGCGGCCCAGTGAGAAGAAGTAGCGCGCGGCGCTGTTCTGGAACGCCAGCAGTCCGGCGAACAGGCTGGTCAGCACCAGCCAGCTCATGACGGTCCCCAGCCAGCTTCCCACGTACTGGTCGGCCACCGAGAACAGCACGGCAGCCGGATCGGCCAGAGGCTCGCCGTCGATGGCCGACCGGTTGGCGACCTCCTCGACGATGTTGGAGCTGCCGATGCCGCTGACGACCGCCCATGACGTGAGGGCGAACAGCACGGCGATCAGGGTGACGGCCGTGTAGGTCGCGATCGGCACGGCGCGCTTCGGATCCTTGGTCTCTTCGGCGTAGATGGCCGTGGCCTCGAAGCCGATGTAGGAGGCGAACGCGAAGGCCAGGGCGATGCCAGCCGAACCGGTGAACCCGCCCTCGAAGATCTTGGCCGGCGAGAACGACGAGGCGGGTGAGAGCCCGTCCGGTCCGCCGCCCTGGAAGAGCACGACCACGGCGACCAGCGCCAGGGCCACCACCTCAGCCAGCATCAGCACGCCGAGCAGCTTGGCGCCGAGATCGACCTGCATGATCGACAGTCCGAGCACCAGGGCCCAGGCGATCAGCGCCCAGATCCACCACGACAGGTCGATCCCGAGCCGGGCGTCGAACTGGCCAGCAGCGACGGCACCGAAGAAGCCGAAGATCGCCAGCTGGATCGCAAGGTAGGCCAGCAGGGAGACGAACGCCGAGCCGACCCCGGGCACGACACCGAGTCCGCGACCCACGTACGCAAAGAACGCGCCGGTGTTGCTGACCCGCAAGCTCATTGCCGAGTACCCGACGCTGAAGATCAGCAGCACGATGCCGACGGCCAGATACGCGCCCGGAGCGGCTGCGCCGTTGCCGAGCACGATGGCGACGGGCACGGCGCCGGTCATGCCGACCAGGGGGGCCGCAGCGGCGACGACGAAGAACACGATGCCGGCGATGCCGAGCCGATTCTTCGTCAGGCTCTCCTCGGGTGGGGAGCCGTGGCTGGGTGCCGAATCTCTGTGGGTGGTCATGGATCAACCTCTCGGGTTGGGGGCAGGTTGCTGTGACGCAGACCACAAACCTATTTGGACCCAAACGAATTTGTCGAGCGGTTTGCCGGAATTTCTCGCCACGAGGCGTGAAGAGAGTCAGTGCGCGAGCGAGCCGAGTCGCGCGAGCGCCTCGTCGATGACGGACTCCTGCTTGCAGAATGCCCAGCGCACCAGCGGCCGGCCGGCATCCTTGTCGTCGTAGAAGACCTGGTGGGGGATGGCGACGACGCCACACCGCTCGGGCAGCGTCAGGCAGAAGTCCAGCCCGTCGTCGAAGCCCAGCGTGCGGATGTCGGTGGTCGCGAAGTAGGTGCCGTCGGGCACGAACACCTCGAAGCCGATCTCCATCAGGCCGTGGCACAGCTGGTCGCGCCGAGCCCGCAGGGTGTCGCGCAGGTCGCCCGTGATGTCCTCGGCGTGGTCGAGGGCGGTGGCGATCGCGGGCTGCAGGGGAGCGCCCGAGCTGTAGGTGAGGAACTGCTTGGCGCCGGTCAGAGCCCGCACCAGCGGCGCCGGCCCGGTGGCCCAGCCGATCTTCCAGCCGGTGAAGGAGAAGCTCTTGCCGCCCGAGCTGATCGTCAGGGTGCGCTCGGCCATCCCCGGCAGCGTCGCGATCGGGATGTGCTCGACCCCGAACGTCAGGTGCTCGTAGACCTCGTCGCTGATGACGATCAGGTCGTGCTCGACGGCCAGCTCGGCCACGGCGGTGAGCTCGTCGCGGGTCAGGACGGTGCCGGTCGGGTTGTGGGGGGAGTTGAGCAGGATCGCGGTGGTGCGGGAGGTGACGCTGGCGCGCAGCTCGTCGATGGGCAGCCGGAAGTCCGGCCCGCGCAGCGTGACCGGGCGTCGCACGGCACCGGTCATCTGCAGCATCGCGACGTACGAGTCGTAGTACGGCTCCAGCACGATCACCTCGTCGCCGGGGTTGATCAGGCCCAGCAGGGCGGCGGCGATCGCCTCGGTCGCGCCCGTGCTGGCCGTCACCTCGGTGTCCGGGTCCAGCTCGATGCCGTAGAACCGACGCTGGTGGTCCGCGATGGCGGTGCGCAGCTCGGGCACTCCGGTTCCCGGCGCGTACTGGTTGCGGCCAGATCGCAGGGCGTCGATGGCCGTCTCGATGACCGCTGACGGACCATCGGCGTCGGGGAACCCCTGGCCGAGGTTCACCGAGCTCGTCTGCTGGGCCAGGGCGGTCATCTCGGCGAAGACGGTGGTGCCGAGTCCTTCGAGTCGATCTGCAGGTGCGCGCATGATGACCCCGACACTACGAGTGCGACGCCCTCGGTGACCAGCGCCGCGGCTGGAACGTCCCTCGGCATCCCGCGGCGTCCACGACTCGCGGCCGGACATAGGTCACCCCACCGTTCTCGGGGGGTGAAACGGTGGGGCGACGCACACCATCGTAGAGCCCTGGGCGCAGGCGGGCGCCGGTATTGGCAGAATTGCTCAAGGACTTTTCCACCGAGGCAGCCGCGCGCGGGTCGAGATGGGAGAATCGGCACATGACTCTCACGGCCCCTCCCGCGCCGCCGCGCCGCCAGCGCCGGCCCATGGGCCGGCGCATCACCACGCTGCTGGGTGTCCTGATGATCGTCGCGGGGCTGTGCCTGCTCGGCTGGTTCGCCTGGCAGTACTTCGGCACCAACGTCGTCGCCAAGCAGAAGCACGCCGAGATCAAGGAGTCCACGGTCGCGCAGTGGAAGGACGGCATCGAGGGCGACGCCGTCGCGCTGCTGCGGGTCGAGCGTTTCGGCAAGGACTTCGAGGTCCCGATCGTCACGGGGTTCGACGACGCCGCCCTGGCGAGGGGTGTCGGCATGTACGAGGAGTCTTCCCAGCCCGGCGAGATCGGCAACTTCGCGATCGCCGGACACCGCGTCACGCACGGCGAGCCGTTCCGGGACTTCCTCAAGCTCCGCAAGGGCGACCGCGTCGAAGTCGAGACCCGCACCCAGGTCTTCGTCTACCAGCTGGTGAACGCCGGCGACAAGATCACGGTCGACTTCACCGTCAGCTGGCCGCTGTGGAAGGTTCCGAGCCCCGACTCCAATGGCGAGCCACCGGAGGAGGCCAAGCTCACCATGCTCACGTGTGCGGAGCTGTTCCACACCCGTGACCGCAACATCGTGGTGGGTGACCTGATGGAGACCATTGACAAGGCCGACACGGCGCCGCCGGCGGACCGCGCCGCCGACCCGACCCCAGCCGCGAAGTCGTCCTGACGTGCACGACCACCAGCGCGAGTTCATCGACTTCGCCCTGCACCACGGTGTGCTGCGCTTCGGCGAGTTCACGCTGAAGTCGGGCCGCACCTCTCCCTACTTCTTCAACGCCGGGTTGTTCAACACCGGCGACCGGTTGGCTGCCTTCGGCCGGTACTACGCGTCCGCCATCGTGCACAGCGGCATCGAGTTCGACGTCCTGCTGGGCCCGGCCTACAAGGGCATCCCGATCGCAGCGGCGACCGCAGTCGCGCTGGCCGACCACCACGGCCGCGACGTGCCGTGGTGCTTCAACCGCAAGGAAGCTAAGGACCATGGCGAGGGCGGCCTGATCGTCGGCGCTCCGCTCACGGGTCGCGCGCTGGTGGTCGACGACGTCATCACCGCGGGCACTGCCATCCGTGAGGTGCAGCAGGTCGTCGCGGCCGAAGGCGCCACGATCGCGGGCATCGTGGTGGCCGTCGATCGGCAGGAACGAGGAACCGGCGACACGTCGGCCATCCAGCAGGTCGAGCTCGACCTCGGTACCTCGGTCACGGCGATCATCACGCTCGACCAGATCGTGGAGTTCATCGAACAGTCCGGTCGTCACGCCGAGCATCTGGGCGCCATCGAGGCCTACCGGGCCGAGTTCGGCGTCACCGGTCCATGATCGGCGTCGGCCCGTGGGAAGGCCCCGCGCCCGAGGGCGACACGTGGGATCACGATCTGCTCCGCGACGGCGACGCCCGCAACGTCGCCGACCGGTACCGCTACAGGACGGTGGAGGCGATCGTTGCCGACCTCGACCGCCGCCGACACCCGTTCCACGTCGCCATCGAGAACTGGCAGCACGACTTCAACATCGGATCGATCGTCCGCACGGCCAACGCCTTCCTGGCCGCCGAGGTGCACATCGTGGGCAAGCGTCGTTGGAACCGGCGCGGCGCGATGGTCACCGATCGGTACCAGCACGTGCGGCACCACGAATCGGTGGCGGACCTGGCGACGTGGGCCGAAGAAGATCAGCTCCCCCTGATCGGCATCGACAACACGACCGGCTCCCAGCCGATCGAGACGGCCATCCTGCCGCCGGCCTGCGTCCTGTTGTTCGGCCAGGAGGGACCCGGCCTCAGCGAGGAGGCCCGCGCCGCGAGCTCGAGCCTGCTGTCGATCGCCCAGTTCGGATCGACCCGGTCGATCAATGCGGGCGCCGCCGCAGCCATTGCGATGCACACCTGGATCCGGGCGCATGCAGGGCCCGGCACGTAGGGTCGCATCCATGTCTCGAACAGTGGTGATCGGCGCAAACGCGGCAGGCGCGACCGTGGCGGCCAATCTGCGGCGCACGCTGCCCGATGAACACGAGGTGGTCCTGCTCGAACGGACCGACAACACCTCGTACTCGGCCTGCGGCATTCCGTACTGGGTCGCCGGTGATGTCGACTCCGCCGACGATCTGGTCGCCCGGACTCCGCAGGAGCACCGCGACCACGGCATCGACCTGCGCGTCGGCGTCGAGGTCACGGACCTCGACCCTGCGGGTCGGCGGCTCACGCTGGCCGACGGGGACACGCTGGACTACGACCGCCTCGTCATCGCGACGGGTGCCGAACCGCTGCGTCCGGACCTGCCCGGCATCGAGGGCAAGGGGATCCTCGGGGTGCAGTCCCTGGAGGACGGCCAGGCCGTGCTCGACGCGATGGCGCAGCAGCCGCGCCAGGTCGTCGTGGTCGGCAGCGGCTACATCGGTCTCGAGATGGCCGAGGCGTGCGTGGCCCGGGGCTTCGACACGACGGTGGTGGAACAGGCGCCCACCCCGATGCCGATCGTCGAGGCCGAGCTCGGTGAACAGATCGCGGATGCGATGCGGGCACGTGGCATCGACCTGCGCGCCAGCACCGCGGTCACCGGGTTCACGCTGGAGGCCGGGCGGGTCACGGCCGTCGAGGTGGAGGGCGAGTCGATCCCGGCAGATCTGGTGATTCTCGGCCTCGGCGTCACGGCTCGTTCGGAACTGGCGGCCGACGCCGGCCTGCCGATCGGACCCAAGCGCGCGATCCTCGTCGACCGGCACCAGCGGGTCCAGGGCCACGAGGACATCTG
>JBBSKV010000060.1:0-8176 GCA_038255955.1 Propionibacteriales bacterium | reverse complement strand
GGCGCGTGTGAGCGCTCGGCCGCAGGCGGCCTCGGCTCACACGCCAATCGGGTGCCAGACGGTCTTGGTCTCGGTCCAGCGGGCCAGGCGGTCGAGGGTGGGCTCGGCCTTCCAGTCCTCATCGGCTGGCCGCAGCACCCGCTTGAGGTTCTCGGCAGCAGCGACCTCGAGCTCGGTGGCCAGATCGCCGTCGGTGCCCGCGAGATCGATGCCGTTGACGTCCAGGTGGGAAGCCAGCCAGGGACCGATCTCGGCCGCGCTGCCGGTGAGCAGGTTGACCACGCCGCCGGGCAGGTCGGACGTGGCCATGACCTCGGCCAGCGTGACGCCGGCGATCGGGTGCGCATGGCTGCCGACCACGACGACCGTGTTGCCCGTGACGATGGCCGGGACGACCGTCGACACCAGACCCAGCAGCGAGTCCTCGGGGGCCAGGACCGCCACCACTCCGGTCGGCTCCGGCGAGGACAGGTTGAAGTACGGCGACGAGACCGGGTTGGCGTTGCCCAGCACCTGCACGTACTTGTCGGCCCAGCCGGCGTACCAGACGACGCGGTCGATGGCTGCGTCCACGAGCGTCTCGGCCTGCTTGGCGGTCAGGCCCTCGGCTGCCCGCACCTGGTCGACGAACTGCTCGCGGCGGCCTTCCATGACCTCGGCGATGCGGTAGACGACCTGGCCGCGGTTGTACGGGGTGCGTCCGGCCCAGCCGCCGAACGCGGACCGAGCGGCGCGCACCGCGTCGCGTGCGTCCTTGCGCGAGGCGTGCGCCATGTTGGCCAGGAAGCCGCCCTTGGCGTCGACTGCGTCGAACGTGCGCCCGGACTCCGAGCGCGGGAAGGCCCCACCGATGTACAGCTTGTGCGTCTTGCGCACCTCCACCCTGCTCATGCCGGGCTCCCTTCGAGGTAGGCGGCCAGTCCGGGCTTGCCGCCCTCGCGTCCGTAGCCGGACTCCTTGTAGCCGCCGAACGGCGACGCCGGGTCGAACTGGTTGAAGGTGTTGGCCCACACGACACCGGCGCGCAACCGGTCGGCCATGGCGAGGATGCGCGATCCCTTGTCGGTCCACACGCCCGCCGACAGACCGTACGGGGTGTTGTTCGCCTTCTCGATCGCCTCCGACGGCGTGCGGAAGGTCAGCACCGACAGGACGGGTCCGAAGATCTCCTCCCGCGCGATGCGGTGGGCCTGGGTGACACCGGTGAAGATCGTTGGGGCGAACCAGAATCCGTTGTCCGGGAGGTCGCACGGCGCGGACCAGCGCTCGGCACCCTCGGCGTCTCCGGCCTCGGACAGCGCCGTGATGCGGGCCAGCTGCTCGGCGGAGTTGATCGCCCCGATGTCGGTGTTCTTGTCCAGCGGATCACCCAGGCGCAGCGTCGACATGCGGCGCTTGAGTCGCTCGAGCACCTCGTCGTAGACGTTCTCCTGGACCAGCAGTCGAGAGCCGGCACAGCACACGTGCCCCTGGTTGAAGAAGATGCCCCGGACGATGCCTTCGATGGCCTGGTCCAGCGGCGCGTCGTCGAACACGATGTTGGCGGCCTTGCCGCCGAGCTCGAGCGTGGCCTTCTTTTCGGTACCGGCGATGGAGCGGGCGATGGCCTTGCCGACCGCCGTCGATCCTGTGAACGCGATCTTGTTCACGTCCGGGTGCTCCACCAGGGCCTGCCCGGTGGCGCCGGCGCCGGTGACGATGTTGACGACGCCGGGCGGCAGCTCGGCCTGCTGGCAGACCTCGGCGAACAGCAGGGCGGTCAGGGGAGTGGTCTCGGCAGGCTTGAGCACCACGGTGTTGCCGGCGGCCAGCGCCGGCGCGATCTTCCACGCCAGCATCATGATCGGGAAGTTCCAGGGGATGATCTGACCGCCGACACCCAGCGACTTCGGGTCCGGTCCGAGCCCGGCGTAGGAGAGCTTGTCGGCCCAGCCGGCGTAGTAGAAGAACCACTGCGAGACCAGTGGCAGGTCGACATCGCGCGACTCCCTGATGGGCTTGCCGTTGTCGAGCGACTCCAGCACCGCGAACTCGCGGCTGCGCTCGGCCATGATGCGGGCGATGCGGTACAGGTACTTGGCCCGTTCGGAGCCCGGGAGCTTGGACCAGACGCGCGTGTGGGCCGTGCGCGCAGCCTTGACGGCGCGGTCGATGTCATCGGCGGTGGCCTCGGCGACCTCGGCGAGGACCTCCTCCGAGGCGGGGCTGATCGTCTTGAACGACGAGCCGGAGCCGTCGACGAACTCGCCGCCGATGAACAGTCCGTAGGAGCTCTTGATGTCCACGATGGAGCGCGACTCGGGCGCGGGTGCGTAGTCGAAGGGCATGTCAGTCCACCGTCACGTAGTCGGGACCGGAATAGGCGCCGGTCGTCATCTTCTGACGCTGCAGCAGCAGGTCGTTGAGCAGCGAGGAGGCGCCGAACCGGAACCAGTCGGGGTCGAGCCAGTCGTCGCCGAGCGTCTCGTTGACCATGACCAGGTACTTGATCGCGTCCTTGGAGGTGCGGATGCCGCCGGCGGGCTTGACGCCCACCTGGCGTCCGGTGGCGTCGCGGAAGTCGCGCACGGCCTCGAGCATCAGCAGCGTGACCGGGGCGGTGGCAGCGGGCTGGATCTTGCCGGTGCTGGTCTTGATGAAGTCGGCACCGGCCTGCATGGCCAACCACGACGCGCGGCGCACGTTGTCGTAGGTCTGCAGCTCGCCGGTCTCGAGGATCACCTTGAGGTGGGCGTGCGTGCCGTCAGGACGGACGCAGGCCTCCTTGGTCGCGACGATCTCCTCGAAGACCCGCGTGAGGTCGCCGCTCAGGAAGGCGCCACGGTCGATGACCATGTCGATCTCGTCGGCACCTGCCTGGACCGCGTCTCGCGTGTCGGCCAGCTTGATGTCGAGCGCCGCGCGACCCGACGGGAAGGCGGTGGCCACGGATGCGACGTTGACGCCGGCCGCACCGATCGCCTGCTTCGCGGTCTCGACCATGTCGGGGTAGACGCAGACGGCCGCGGCCGACGGGCACGTGGAGTCGGTCGGGTCGGGGTGCACGGCCTTGTTCGCGAGCGAACGGACCTTGCCCGCGGTGTCGGACCCCTCGAGCGTGGTCAGGTCGACCATCGAGATGGCCAGGTCGATGGCCCAGGCCTTGGCGGTCGTCTTGATCGAGCGGGTTCCCAGCGAGGCCGCACGCGCCTCGAGACCCACCTGGTCGACCCCTGGCAGGCCGCCGAGCACTTGGCGCAGGGATTCGCCGCTGTGGGGGCCCCGCTGATCGTGGATCGTCACACCAATTCCTTCATCGTCGGACGGTCCAGACTAGGCCCTCGGCACCCGCGTTCACCAACTTGTCACTGGCGATCGTTCCGCGCGTTGTCGACGTCTTCGCCGCGACGTCGTCCCCTGGAGACGGCCCGGTGGCCCGCTCAGAGACCGAGGGCCACGGCGAGATCGGTCCTGATGGACTCCAGCGTCGCGGTGGCACGCTCGCGGGTCGCCTCCATCGAGCCGGTCACCTCGAGCACCACCTCGATGTAGCACTTGAGCTTCGGTTCGGTGCCCGAGGGCCGGCAGATGATCCGGGTGTTGCCGTCGAGCCCCAGTCGGATGCCGTCGGTGGGTGGCAGGCCCCGGTACCCGAGCTCCAGGTCGTCGACCGAGGTGACCGCGAGGCCGCCGAGCTCGGTCGGGGGAGAGGTGCGCAACGTCGCCATGGCCCGCGTGATGATCGTCAGGTCCTCGACGCGCACCGCAAGCTGGCCCGTGGCGTGCAGACCGTGCTCGCGGTAGATGTCGTCGAGCCGATCGATCAGGGTGCGGCCCTCGGCCTTGAGGCCGGCCGCCATCTCGAGCACCGCGAGGATGGCCGTGACGCCGTCCTTGTCGCGGGCGATGTGGGGGGACACGCAGTAGCCGAGGGCCTCTTCGTAGCCGAAGGCCAGATCGGGAATCTTGCCGATCCACTTGAAACCGGTGAGCGTCTGCTGCCAAGGCTGGGCGTGGGCCGCGGCCTGTCGTCCGAGCAGGTCCGACGACACGATGGACGCGGCATAGGTGCCGGCAGCGCCGCGGCGCAGCCACGCGTCGGCGAGCAGGGCACCGACCTGGTCGCCGGTGAGCATGCGGTACGACTCGCCGTCCCGGACTCCGACGGCGCACCGGTCGGCATCGGGATCGTTGGCCACGATGATGTCGGCGCCGACCCCGGAGGCCAGCTTCAGGGCCAGGTCCATCGCCCCGGGCTCCTCCGGATTGGGGAAGGCCACGGTCGGGAAGTCCGGATCGGGGTCACCCTGCTCGGGAACAGTGTGCAGGGCGGGGAACCCGGCCCGCGCAACGACCTCGACCAGCGTGTCGCGGCCGACGCCGTGCATGGGCGTGTAGACCGCCACGACGTCGCGCGGGCCGTCTTCGGCGATGGCAGCAGCGGCGGAGACGTAGGCGGCGGCGACGTCGTCACCGAGCGTCACGAAGTCCGCCGACCGAGCCATCTCGTCCACGCGACCCGTGGCATCGATCGCGGCTGAGATGTCGGCGTCGGCCGGTGGCACGATCTGGCTGGAGTCGGCCAGGTAGACCTTGTAGCCGTTGTCCTCGGGCGGATTGTGCGAGGCCGTGACCATGACGCCGGCGCTGCAGCCGAGGTGGCGGATCGCAAAGGCCAGCACCGGGGTGGGCAGGTGGGTGGGCAGCAGGTGGGCGTCCACTCCCATGCCCTGCATGATCTCGGCCGTGTCGCGGGCGAAGACGTCGGAGTTGTGTCGGGCGTCGTAGCCCACCACGACGCTGGGCGATCCCTCGTCGGGCTGGTGCGCCAGCAGGTAGGCACCGAGGCCCGCGGCGGCCTGGGCCACGATGACGCGGTTCATGCGTTGCGGCCCGGCACCGAGCGCGCCGCGCAGCCCGGCGGTGCCGAACTGCAGGCGGCCCGAGAACCGGTCCTCGAGCGCTGCGGTGTCATTGCGGTCGATCAGGTCCTGCAGCTCGGCCCGGGTGACCGGATCAGGGTCCTGGGAGAGCCAGTCCTGTGCTCGGGAGATGAGGTCCATGGGTCCAGCGTAGGCCCACGGAGACTCACCACGCCTCGCGTCCGGGCGCCTGCGGCGCGGCTGGACTCACGCTGCGCTGGCGCTCGGGTGGTCTCCTCGCTGGCGCTCGTCACACCCTCGGGATGACGTCGCCGAGCAGTGCGCCCATGCGGGTGGCGGCGGCCTGTCCGGCCTCGAGGACCTCCGCGTGGTTCAGGGGCGCCCCGGTCATGCCGGCCGCGGCATTGGTGACCAGCGACAGGCCCAGGATCTCCAACCCGGCCTCGCGGGCCGCGATGGCTTCCAGGGTGGTGGACATGCCGACCAGGTCGCCGCCGATGGCCCGGATCATGCCGATCTCGGCGGGAGTCTCGTACTGCGGACCGGTGAGCTGCACGTAGACGCCCTCGTCGAGGCTGGGGTCGACCTCACGGCACAGATCGCGCAGCCGTTGCGAGTACAGATCGGTGAGGTCGATGAAGGTGGCCCCCGTCAACGGGGTCTGCATCGTCAGGTTGATGTGGTCCTTGATCAGCACCGGTGTGCCCGGGCTCCAGTCGGGGTCCAGACCGCCGCAGCCGTTGGTGAGCACGAGGGTGGACACGCCCGCCGCCGCGGCCGTGCGGACGCCGTGCACGACCGCAGCCACACCCTTGCCCTCGTAGAGATGGGTGCGACCGAGGAACACCAGCACGCGCTTGTCACCCACGCGGATCGACCGCACGGTGCCGCCGTGGCCGGCCACCGCCGGTGCGCTGAAGCCGGGAAGGTCGCCCAGGGGGATCTCGTGCTCGGGCGCCCCGAGCGCGTCGGCTGCCGGGAGCCAGCCCGATCCCATGACCAGGGCGGCGTCCCAGGTGGCATCGGGCTCGCCGACGGCGGTGCGCAGCGCGGTGGCTGCCTGCTGTGCTGCTGCTGTGGTGTCCACCCGCCGTACTTTACGTGGGTCGGGGTGCGGGAGAATGGTGCCGTGACCCAGGTGACGATCATTGGCGGCGGACCCGGCGGATACGAGGCGGCCCTGGTGGCTGCTCGACTTGGCGCGTCCGTGACGCTCGTCGAGCGTGACGGCATGGGCGGGTCGACCGTCCTGACCGACTGCGTCCCCAGCAAGACCCTCATCGCCACCTCCGACCTGATGACCGACGTCGGGACCTCGGCCGAGCTGGGCGTGCAGGTGCCGTCAGCGGTCCGTCCTGATCTGGACGCCGTCAACCAGCGCGTCCTGCGGCTCGCCCAGGCCCAGTCGAACGACATCGCCCAGCGGCTGGAGGCCAGCGGGGTCACCGTGCTGATCGGCACCGCCCGAGTGGCCGACGCGTCGACCGTCGTCGCGACGCTGGCCGACGGCGAGGAGCGCACCAGCGACAGCGCCGCCATCCTGGTCGCCACCGGGGCGCACCCGCGGGTCAGCGAGCAGGCGCAGCCGGACGGAGAGCGCATCCTCACGTGGGAGCAGGTCTACGGACTCACCGAGATGCCCGAGCACATGATCGTGGTCGGCTCTGGAGTCACCGGAGCCGAGTTCGCGAGCGCGTACAACGGACTCGGAGCGCAGGTCACCCTGGTCTCCAGTCGTGACCGTGTGCTGCCCGGCGAGGACAGTGACGCGGCGACCGTCATCGAGAACGTCTTCACGCGGCGCGGCATGACCGTGCTCGGCAACTCGCGCATGGAATCGGTGCAGCGCACGGGCGACTCCGTCCTCGTGACGCTGACCGACGGCCGCACCGTCGAGGGCTCGCACTGCTTGCTGGCCCTGGGCTCCATCCCCAACACCGCGGACCTGGGCCTCGAGGAGGTCGGCGTGGGGCTGGACGACGGCGGCTTCATCCAGGTCGACCGCGTCTCGCGCACCGCGGTGCCGGGAATCTATGCGGCCGGCGACTGCACTGGCGTGCTGATGCTCGCCTCGGTCGCCGCCCATCAGGGTCGCATCGCGATCTCGCACCTGATGGGTGACGCGGTCCGGCCGTTGGACCTGGGCACCGCCTCCAGCAACGTGTTCACGTCGCCGGAGATCGCGACGGTCGGCGTCACGCAGCAGCAGGTCGATGAGTCCGAGGTCGTCGCCGAGGTGGCGATGCTGCCCCTCGGATCCAACGCCCGGGCCAAGATGCAGGGGGTGCACGACGGCTTCGTCAAGCTGTTCGCCCGCCCCGACGCCGGCACGATCATCGGGGGAGTGGTGGTCGGCCCTCGCGCCAGCGAGCTGATTCACGTCATCTCGCTGGCGGTCTCGTCGTCCTTGACCGTCGACCAGGTCGCCAACGCCTTCACGGTGTACCCGTCGTTGTCCGGTTCGATCGGCGAAGCCGCACGACGGCTGCACCGGCACTGAAACACCTGTCACCAAACATCCCGGGGTTGCAGGAATGACACCTGTGTAATTCTCAGATTGGCCGATTCTCTGTGGAAATACAGCGAAAAGTGTGTGCATAATCATGTGGCTCCCGACACTCCAGTCACTCCAGTCACATCAGTCACATGCTCCCGGCAGGACGGACTTCCCCACCATGTTCAGCCTCATCTCCTCGCGCCGAAGCCCCGCACGCATCGCGGTGGCCGGTGGAGCCATCGCGCTGGTCGCGGCGCTCATGCCGGCGCCTGCTCAGGCCGCTGGCAACTCCTTTGGCGGCGACGCCCCCGGTGCGCTGTCGCCGGCTGAGTCAGACACCCCGGCGCCGGCGGCGCCTCGCGTGGAGGTGGAGCAGACCGCGGTCCCGCCGGTCAAGCGATCGACATCGCCTGACGCCTCGGGCGACGGCAACGTCGTGGCCGAGCTCGGCGAGACGAAGACCACCAACTACCGGATGGTCGGAGTGATCTGGTCGCCCGAGGGGGCGCCGAAGGACGTGACCGTCCAGCTGCGCACGCGCACCGGTGGCGACTGGTCGGAGTGGACCGACCTGGAGGTCGAGGAAGCCGAGCCCGGCGAGGGCGGCAACCCCGGCACCGACCCGCTGTGGGTGGGCGAGGCCGACGGCGTCGCGGCCCGCATCAGCAGCGCCACGGGCACGCCCCGTGACATCCGCATCTCGACGATCGATCCCGGCGGCGACGAGGACGTCAGCACCGCCAGTGCCGCCCCCGCCCTCTACAGCGAGGAGACCGACGGTTCGGGATTCGACGTGACCGAGGCCGCTGACGGATCG
>JBBSKV010000059.1:0-8210 GCA_038255955.1 Propionibacteriales bacterium | reverse complement strand
CGTGATCACGACCCGGGCGTCGGCAGTCACGTCATCGGGTGACGTCTGGGCGTTGGAGTAGCGGGCCCGCTCGACGGCGGCGAGCACCCGGTCGAGCGCGTCGAGGTCCAGACCTGGCTGGTCACGCAGCCGCGTGGCGAAGCCGCGAGGCGTGTCGGAGGATGACGTGGGCACGCCCAGGTCGCGCGCCGTGTCCTCGATCTCTCGCCATGCCGGATCGGGTGACCGTGTCGCGTGCTGCAGCCGCCAGGATCTGCGGGTGCGACGCAGCAGACCCGGCGCCAGCACGATCGCCAGCATCACGACCAGCACGGCGGCGGCGGACCGAGGCGCGGTCGACGACTCCTCAGCGGCGTCGGCGGCGGCGACAGCCCCCTCGTCACCGCGCATGTTCGGGGCGTTCTCCTGCGGGGCGCTCTCCGGGGTCGCCTCAGCGGCCGGGTCGTCGGCGTTCGGCGAGGCGGGCTCGTCGAACGCCGTGCCCTGGCCGATGCCAGGAGTCGGGTCGAACTTCACCCAGCCGACGCCGGCGAAGTACAGCTCGGTCCACGCGTGCAGGTCGCTGGACTGGACGGTGTAGCGCCGGCGGCCGCTGTCGAATCCGTCCGGCGTGCCCGGCGCGTAGCCCACGGCGACCCGCGACGGAATGTCCAGCGTGCGGGCCATGACGGCCATCGACGAGGAGAAGTGCACGCAGTAGCCGGCCTTGCGCTGCAGGAACTCAGCAATGACCGACAGCCCGTTGCCGTCGTAGTCCTCGGCCACGGGAGCGGTCTCGGAGTACTCGAACTCGCCGGAACGGAAGTACTGCTGCAGCGCCACCGCGCGGTCGTAGTTGTTCCGGGCGTCGCGGGTGACCTCCCGGGCCGTCTCGGCAATGACGTCGGGAGCGTCGCCGAGCTCCACGTACTGAGCGAAGTCGGGGGCGACCTGCGGGTTGACCGCTCGCAGCTGGTTCGCGGTCGGCTTCACCTCGATGCTCTGCACCGTGTACGTCTGGCCGATCGCGTCGCTGTCGTCGGTCTCGACGGTCAGACCGTTGCGCTCGACGCGATAGCCACCCTCGAGACCGCGGATGCTGACGGTGGGATAGGGCACCGGCAGCATGTCGCTGCGCAGCCGGCGGATCGAGATGCGCGTCTGCTTGCGGATCGTCTTGATGTCGTCGCCGATCGCCAGGGCTCCCTCGAAGCGGCCTTCGTTGAAGTCCTCGGAGGGTTTCCAGGTCTTGCCCGTGAAGTCCGGCAGGGTCGCGACCTTGAGATAGGGCGCATCGTCGAGCGTCGTCGTGTAGTCCAGCACCGTGACCGGGGTATTGCGACGCAGATTGGTGCCGAGCTCGACCATGGGGTTGATGCCACGACCGAACACCTGCGGCGGCGGGTTGCCCCACGAGGATGCCACGGCGCCGACGTCCGGCGACACCACTGGGAACAGCAGTGCGGCGACCAGCCCACCGACCCCGAGCACGACGGCCGGTGCCTGGCGGGGCGCGCCAGCGGAACCGTGCACCGCAGTGCGACCGCGCAGCAGCACGAGCCATAGGACGGCCGCCGCCGCAAACAGCCACGCAGACGGAGACGTCCCCGTGATCATGCCCGGCACGATGAAGACCGCGAGCAGCAGAGCGCCGACCAGCGGCACTCCCCTGCGCAGGCGCAACAGCAGGTCGAGGACGATCACCAACGCTCCGAACGATGCGGCCAGCACCAGCACGATCGACGAGGACGGCGCCACCGGTGCCTGCTCCTGGGCGATGATCGGACCGGCCCGCTCGATCAGCTCGCGGAAGCCGCCGATCGTGTCGGTCGTCGGGACGATCACCAGCAGCGTCGACGGCACGAAGACCCACGACAGCACGACGATCTCGGCCACCAGGGCGATCGGGGTGACGGTGCGGCCGAGGCCGACCAGGCGCAGCGTGATCGTCGCGGTCGCGACGAGCAGGGCGACCAGAGCCGTGCTGACGTACCAGTCAGCACCCCCGACGACGGTGCGGAACCCGAGCAGCAGGACCAGCAGCGCCCCGGTCGCCACGGACATCTCGGCCCAGCTGCCTCGAGCTCGCGTCACGCCTGCGAGGGTCGCCTCCGGCTCAGCCCGCAGCATGGGTCCTCGCTCGGTCGAGATCGCTCCACGTGGTCGGGATGTCGGACTGCGGGGTGTACGTCACCACGTGCCAACCGGCGGCGGCCAGCACTCCGAGCGTCGAGGCGCGCGTGGTGGCCGCGACCATCGCGTGCACGGCTCCGGCGCTCGACAGCTCCCTGACCCACCGCTGGGCGCGCTCCGGCTCGAGTCGACCGGCGACCACGAAGGTGGCTCGTTCGGCCGGGAGCCGCCAGCGGTCGCGCTGGGTCGGTTCGCAGTGCGCCAGCGCCAGCATGACGTCACGCAAGGAGTCGTGCCCCTCGGTGAGCTCGGCAGCCACCGAGCCGTCCGGTGAGCCGACCGACACGATGAATCCGGCGCGCGCCAGGTGGGTGATGACCGATGCCCCGGCCGCCACCGACCATTCGAAGCCGGGTGAGTAGTCCCACGAACCCGTGCGATCGCGATCCGTGCCGTGCGACCACGCATCGAGGTCGATGACCACGGCCGCCCGCGGATTCATCTGCTGCTCCTCCTGACGCACCATCAGCTCGCCGCGACGGGCGGTGGCCTTCCAGTGCAGTCGCTTGAGCGCATCCCCGGGCAGGTAGGACCGGGCGATGATGTCGTCCTCACCGAGTCCGACCTGCTGCGGCGCCGGGCGGGTCGCTCCGTCCTCGTCCGAGCCGCTCGGCCGGATCGCCGGAAGGTCGTAGCGACGCGGCAGGACAGTCAGTTCGTGGGCGTCGCCCACGTCGCGATGGCGCTCCACGAGACCGAACGGATCCATGACCCGGATGCCCACCGGCCCGATGGCGTGGGCGCCGCGGGTGGACGACGACACCGTGTACGACGTCGACACGACCGAGTCCGGGGCCTTCACCGGCCCGAGTGCCGGGAGCACACCGCTGGCCTCCCCCGCCACGACGTACGGCAGGTGGTCAGTCCAGGCAGCCTCCGGGCACGGCACCGACGACATGTTGGTGACGACCAGACGGGCCCGGACCGACTGTCCCGGGTCGATGATCTGGGGAGAGATGTTGCGCTCGATGCGCACGCGGGAGTGGCCGGTGGCCACGAAGATGCCGGACAGCAGCACGAGCCCGAGCAGCAGGCCCGTCGCGTACAGCAGCGCGGGCGCCGAGAGGATCGGGGCGAGCACGAAGGTGGCGAGCGCGGCGATCAGGAAACCGGTCCCCCGGTGGGTCAGGGCGAAGGATCGAGCCACGGCACGCAGTCGTCGAACGCCCATCGGATCAGGCCGGCTGGGCGCCGCGCGGAGCCTCGGCCGGCACGGCGGTGTGGTCGATGATCGACGCCACGATGTCCTCGGCGCTGGCGCCACCGCGGTGGGCCACGAGCCGGTGCGGGAGCACCACGAGAGCGAGCGCATCGAGATCGTCTGGCAGGACGTAGTCGCGACCGCTGATCGCGGCGCGGGCCTTGGCGGCACGGATCAGCTGCAAGGTGGCGCGCGGGCTGGCGCCGAGGCGCAGATCCGGATGGGTGCGGGTGGCCTGGGCGATGGCGACGGCGTACTGCTCGACGGCCAGGGAGACGTGCACGGCGCGGGCGGCGGCGATCATCTGCTGGACCGTCTCGATCGTGACGACCGAGGCCAGGGTGTCGAGCGGATTGACCGCATCGCGACCCCGCACCATCTCCAGCTCCGCCGCCGGATCGGGGTAGCCGATGCGGATGCGCGCCATGAATCGATCGCGCTGGGCTTCTGGCAGCGCGTACGTGCCCTCCATCTCGAAGGGGTTCTGGGTGGCCACGACGGTGAACGGGCTGCCGAGCTCGTACGTGGTGCCGTCGACCGTGACCTGGCGCTCCTCCATGGCCTCGAGCAGCGCCGACTGGGTCTTCGGGGACGCCCGGTTGATCTCGTCGCCGATGACGATGTTGGCGAACACTGCGCCCGGCTTGAACTCGAATTCACGGGTCGATGGCACGAACACCGAGACGCCGGTGATGTCGGACGGCAGCAGATCGGGAGTGAACTGGATGCGACGCACCGCGCAGCCCGACGACTTCGCCAGGGCCTTGGCGAGCACGGTCTTGCCGACTCCGGGGACGTCCTCGATCAACAGGTGTCCTTCGGCGAGGAACACCACGATGGCGGTCTCAACCACGTCCGGCTTGCCGTCGATGACCTTCTCGATGTTCGCTCGGAGCGCTCCAGCCGCTGCCTCGAAGTCCATATCGCATGGTAGGCACAGCTTCACAAACGTGCAGTGGGGTTTGGTGAACGCTTCGTACGGCGCAGTGACTAGCGTGTGTCGGGTGAGCAACCTGCTGATCGTGCACCACTCCCCGACCGAATCGGTTCGCGCACTGACCGACGCGCTCGTGGCGGGAGGGCACGACGACGCGATCGACGGCGTCGAGGTCTCCGTGGTTCCGGCACTCGAGGCCTCGGCCGACGACGTGCTGGCAGCCGATGGCTACGTGCTGCTCACGCCGGCGAACTTCGGCTACATGTCGGGTGCGATGAAGCACTTCTTCGACACGATCTTCCTGCAGGCGGGAGGCTCGCTCGGCGACGACGGGTCCGCGGCCGAGGCTGCCGGCACGAAGAAGCCGTACGGACTGCTGGTGCACGGTCGCTACGACACGACCGGAGCCGTGCGGTCGGTGCAGAGCATCGTGCAGGCGCTCAGCTGGCAGCAGTCTGCAGACGTCGTGGAGATCCTCGGCGACGTCGCAGAGCCGGAGCTGGACCGCGCTCGCGAGCTCGGGGCGACCCTCGCCGCTCTGCTAGCCCCCTGACGTGCTCGGGAGCGCTGCCCGGAGTTGACCGCTCGGGGAGAATGGGCAGATGAGCGCACCCGACTTCCTGCCCACCCTGTCTGCCGGCGCCCACGATGCCGATGCCGGCGAGGCCTGCGTGATGGAGTATGTCTCGCTGCTGGCCGGCGAGCAGTGGAGCGATCGCCCCGAGTGCACGCATCCGATCCTGGCCCATGAGGCCCGCACCACCAACGACCTGCTGCTGGACGCCGACCGGTCGAGGCTGGTGCCGCTGATCGGTCGCCTGTTCGGCACCACGGAGGACTCCCCCGAGATCCGCGCGGCCTTGCGGCTGACACAGGTGCGCCGCGTCATGACGCTGGTCGATCGGTCGGCCCGCACCCGTGTCGACGCGGCGATGGCGGTCACCCCGGCAGACCCGAGTGCTGCGGCGTTCGCCTTCCCGGTTGCCGAGGGTGACCTCGACCCGGAGCACCGCGCGCTCCACCTGACGCACTCCCGCATCATGGCGTTCTCGCTGACCCCGGATCTCGACCCCGCCGAGGCGCACGCGCTCTACGCCCTGACCGTCGCGCACAAGATCGCGGCCGGTGAGTGCCGGGCCGACTGTGGCAACGGGCCAGCTCGGGCGCGTCGGCAGATCCTCGACCTGGCGGAGCTGGTCGACACGTACGACGAGGTCACCGGCCGCGTGGCCGAGCGCCTGGACGTCGACGAGGTTCGCCAGCTGATCGCCCAGGTCCACTGAGGCGTCAGCGCTTGGCGCGCGACCACTCCAGCAGTCGGTCGACCGGCCAGGTCGTCACGATGCGGTCCGGGTCGATGTCGTGCGCGGCGGCCCTGGCGGCCCCGTGGTCCAGGAAGTCCAGCTGGCCCGGTGCGTGGGCGTCGGTGTTGATCGCGAACAGGCAGCCGGCGTCCAGCGCCAGCTCGATCAGGTCGTCGGGCGGATCCTGACGTTCGGGCCGGGAGTTGATCTCGACCGCCACGTCGAACAGAGCGCAGGCCTCGAAGACCATCTCGGCGTCGAACTGCGACTGGGGTCGCGTGCCGCGCCCACCCTCGACCAGGCGACCCGTGCAGTGGCCGAGCACGTTGGTGTGCGGGTCGGCCGCGGCGCGCACCATGCGCTTGGTCATCTTGTCGGCATCCATCTTCAGCTTGGAGTGCACGCTCGCCACCACGACGTCGAGCCGGTCCAGCATCGCAGGTGTCTGGTCCAGCGAGCCGTCGTCGAGGATGTCGACCTCGATGCCGCTGAGCAGGCGGAAGTCGTCGTGCTGCTCGTCGACCTCGGCGATGACGTCGAGCTGGCGGGCCAGCCGTTCGGCGGAGAGCCCGTTGGCGATCCTCAGACGCGGTGAGTGATCGGTGATGACCTGGTACTCGCGACCGCGCCAGACGGCCACCCGCGCCATCTCCTCGATCGGCGAGCCACCGTCGGACCAGTCCGAGTGGCTGTGCAGATCGCCCCTCAGCAACGCCCGCAGCTCGTGCCCTGAGTCGGCCAGCGGGGTGTCTTCCCGCAGATCGGCGAGATAGGTGGGCACATTCCCGTCCAAGGCTGCGGCCACCACTTCGCGGGTGCGCTTGCCCAGCCCCTTGATGTCGGTCAGCGCGCCATCGCCCACCCGAGCGGCCAGCTCGTCCAGCGTCAGATCGTCGATCGCCGCCGCAGCGGTGCGGAACGCCTCGACCCGATGGGACGACTCACGCCCCCGCTCCAGCCAGAAGGCGATCTCGCGCAGGGCTTCGACAGGAGTCACGGCACGATCGTAGGACCGCGAGTGGCGCACAGTGTCCAGCGAGTGGCGCAAAACGGTCGAAGATCAGCCCCAAAATCAGCCATTCTGCGCCACTCGCGGGGGTTTTTTGGGCTGATGTCCGGGGTGGGGTGGGGTCAGAAGCCGAGTTTGCGCAGCTGGCGGGGGTCGCGCTGCCACTCCTTGGCCACCTTCACGTGCAGATCGAGGTAGACCGGGGTGCCGAGCAGCTTCTCGATCTGCGTGCGGGACGCCGTCCCGATGTCGCGCAGCCTGGCGCCCTTCTTGCCGATGATGATGCCCTTCTGGCTGTCCCGCTCGACGTAGACGTTGACCCGCACGTCGAGCAGCGGCTTGTCCTTCGGTCGGTCGGCACGGGGCACGACCTCCTCGACCAGCACGGCCAGCGACTGTGGCAGCTCGTCGTGCACGCCCTCCAGGGCCGCCTCGCGCACGATCTCGGCGATCAGCGTCTCCTCGGGCTCGTCGGTCAGCTGGCCCTCGGGGTACAGCGCCGGGCCCTCGGGCATCGTGGCGACGAGCAGCTGGGCGAGCAGGTCGATCTGGTCGTCGGCGACGGCCGAGACCGGGATGATCTCGCGCCACTCGATGCCGACCTCGACTCCCGCCTCCTGCACCGACATCAGATAGGCCGCGAGCTTCTCCGGCGACACCAGATCGGTCTTGGTCACGACGGCGAACACCGGCTTGCGGGTGACCGAGGCGAGCTCACGCATCAAGAACTTGTCACCGGGTCCGATGGCCTCGTTGGCCGGCAGGCACATGCCGATGGTGTCGACCTCGCCCCACGTGGTGCGCACCAGGGCGTTGAGCCGCTCACCGAGCAGCGTGCGCGGCTTGTGCAGACCCGGGGTGTCGATCAGGACCAGCTGGCCGTCAGGACGGTGCACGAGGCCGCGGATCGCGTGCCGCGTGGTCTGCGGGCGCGACGACGTGATGGCCACCTTGCCGCCGACCAGCGCGTTGGTCAGCGTGGACTTGCCGGCATTGGGCCGCCCGACGAAGCAGGCGAATCCCGAGCGGAAGGTGCTCATGTGCGGAGCACCTCGACCGGGGTTCCCGACTCGTCGGCCATGACGACGTTCACGTCGGCACCCCCGAGATCACGGACCGAGGTCAGCGCGGGCGGTTCGCCGCCGACGACGGCTGCGGCCTCGAGGCTGCGGGCTCCGGACGACACCGCCATGGCGACGGCCAGGTCGAGCGCCCCGATCTGCAGCGCGGGCAGCGCGACCGCCGCCGCAGCGTAGGTGCGACCGTCCTGATCACGCACCGCAGCGCCTTGTGCGGCAGCGGTGCGGGCCCGCGCGGCTCGAGCGAGCGTCACGAGCTTGGTGTCCTCAGGAAGCAGATCCATGGGATGAGGCTATCGAGGGGTCCTCGGCGCCCTGATCGAGGCGGGTGACGAGCACCCGGCCGATGCGGTTGCGCCGACCCGAAGGGCTCTCCGCCACGAACCGCAGACCGTCGACGTCCACGGCGCTGCCGGGGATCGGCACCTTGCCCAGGTGCTTGGCGAGCAGGCCGCCGACGGTGTCGACGTCGTCGTCCTCGACCGGGATGTCGAACAGGTCCTCGAGG
>JBBSKV010000058.1:0-8216 GCA_038255955.1 Propionibacteriales bacterium | reverse complement strand
GCACCGGTGTAGCAGTTGGCGCCGCCGGAGTTGATGGCCACGGCCTTGGCCGTGCCGCCGGTGATGGCCTGCTCGCTCCAGAGGACCGGATTGGCCTTGCAGCGGTTGCTGGTGAACACCGCCGCGGCCGACTGGCTGGGACCGTCGTTGACCACGACCGCGATGTCGGGCTCTCCGGTGCTCTTCAGACCGGCGGCCGCACCAGCGGCGCGGAATCCCTGCGCTGCGGTGACGCTCATTTCGCTGCCTTGTTCGCTGCGCTCATGGTGAGACCCCTGTCGTGGGAAGGCCGGTGGTCTCGGGGAGGCCGAGAGCCAGGTTCATGGACTGGATGGCGCCGCCGGCGGTGCCCTTGACCAGGTTGTCGATCACGCTGGTGACCACGAGCCGGCCGACCTTCTGGTCGATCGCGACCTGGATCAGCGCCGTGTTGGCGCCGAGCGTGGCGGCGGTGGACGGCCACTGGCCCTCCGGCAGGAGATGGACGAACGGTTCGTCTCCGTACGCCTGCTCGTACGTGGCGCGCACCTGGTCGATGGTGGTGCCCGGCGCGAGGCGAGCCGTGGACGTGGCGAGGATGCCGCGCGCCATCGGCACCAGGGTCGGGGTGAAGGAGATGGAGACCTGGCCAGCGCCCGCAGAGTGCAAGTTCTGGACGATCTCGGGGATGTGTCGGTGGGAGCCGCCGACCGCGTAGGGCACCGCGGCGCCGAGGCCCTCGGACGCCAGCAGGTGCTGCTTCGCGGACTTGCCCGCACCGGAGTAGCCGTTGGCGAGCACCGCGACCAGGTCGGTCGGTTCGACCAGGCCTGCCGCGACTGCCGGCTGCAGACCGAGGGTCACCGCGGTGACGTTGCACCCCGGCACGGCGATGCGCTTGACCCCGGCGAGCTGGTCGCGCTGCCGCTGGTCGCCCACGAAGAGCTCGGGCAGCCCGTACGGCCAGGTGCCCGCGTGCTCGCTGCCGTAGTACTCGGTCCAGTCGTCCGCGTCGGACAGGCGATGGTCGGCACCGCAGTCGATGACCAGCACGTCATCGCCCAGCTCGGCCGCCACGGCGCCGGACTGCCCGTGGGGCAGTCCCAGGAACACGATGTCGTGGCCGCCCAGCGTCGACGCGTCCGTGGGTTCGATGACGCGATCTGCCAGCGCGGTCAGGTGCGGCTGGTGCTCGCCCAGTCGCGATCCGGCCGTCGAGGCGGCAGTGACAGCGCCGATCTCGATGTCCGGTTGGGCCAGTAGCAGGCGCAGCACCTCGCCACCGGCATATCCACTCGCTCCGGCCACTGCTGCGGTGTATGTGGGCATCAGTCGGTCCCGAACTCCATGGCCGCGGCATCGAGCGCGTGCTCGTCGCCGTCGACCGTCGGATTCGCTTCGATCCGCATGGCACCTCCCACGGGCAGCTCACCGAACAACGTACCGTTCTCGACCAGGATCTGGCCCTGGTCCAGTGGCTGGTCCGCGTACAGCTCGAGCTTGGCCCGGGAGTCGGCGATGTCCAGGTTGCGCATCGTCAGCTGGCCGATCCGGTCGGTGGGCCCGAAGACGGCGTTGTCGGTACGCTCCATCGACAGCTTCTCCGGGTGGTAGGAGAAGTTCACGCCCTGGGTGTCGAGGATCGTGTAGTCCTCGCCGCGGCGCAGCCGGACCGTGACCTCGCCGCTGACCACCGAAGCGATCCAGCGTTCGACGGACTCACGCAGCATCATCGCCTGCGGGTCCAGCCACCGTCCCTCGTACATGAGCCGGCCGAGGCGACGCCCGTGCTGGTGGAAGTTCGCGATCGTGTCCTCGTTGTGGATGGCGTTGACGAGGCGCTCGTAGGCGATGTGCAGCAGCGCCATCGCGGGCGCCTCGTAGATGCCGCGGCTCTTGGCCTCGATGATGCGGTTCTCGATCTGGTCCGACATCCCGAGCCCGTGGCGACCACCGATGGTGTTGGCCTCGTGCACCAGTGCGACCAGGTCCCCACCGAACGACTCGCCGTTGATGGCCACCGGACGGCCCGCCTCGAAGGCGATCGTGACGTCCTCGGTGTCGATGTCGACCGCGGGATCCCAGAACTTGACGCCCATGATGGGTTCGACCGTCTCCAGCGAGACGTCCAGGTGCTCCAGCGTCTTCGCCTCGTGCGTCGCGCCCCAGATGTTCGCGTCGGTGGAGTACGCCTTCTCCTGGCTGTCGCGGTACGGCAGGTTGCGGTCGGTGAGCCACTGACTCATCTCGGTCCGGCCGCCCAGCTCGGCGACGAACTCCGCATCGAGCCAAGGCTTGTAGATCAGCAGATCGGGGTTGGCCAGCAGGCCGTAACGGTAGAACCGCTCGATGTCGTTGCCCTTGAAGGTCGAGCCGTCGCCCCAGATGTCGACGCCGTCCTCGTGCATGGCGCGCACCAGCAGAGTGCCGGTGACGGCACGGCCGAGCGGGGTCGTGTTGAAGTAGGTGCGGGTGCCCGAACGGATGTGGAACGCGCCGCACGCCAGAGCGGCCAGGCCTTCCTCGACCAGCGGCTTCTTGATGTCGATGGATCGCGCGAGCTCGGCGCCGTACTCCATCGCCCGCCCCGGGATGCCGGAGATGTCGGGCTCGTCGTACTGGCCGATGTCAGCGGTGTAGGTGCACGGGATCGCTCCCTTGTCGCGCATCCACGCAACAGCGACGGACGTGTCGAGCCCTCCGGAGAAGGCGATGCCGACTCGTTTGCCGACAGGGATACTGGTGAGAACCTTTGACATGCTCACATTCTTGCATGCTCCTGCAATAGTTTGCAGTCGGGGTCGGTCTGGGGCTCACGACGGTGAACCGCATATCTCGGCAGTCGCGTACCCCTAGGATCTGGCCATGGCCCGGATCGTCCTGCGCGCGCTGGCGCTCCTGATCACCACTGCGGTCGTGACGATGCCGGTACTGGTGGGGCTTGTTCCGACCGGCGGCGGTGCTGGCCCGGACCCCGTGAGCATCACCGATTACGACGCCACCTTCACGATCGACTCCGATGGATCGCTGGAGGCCACCGAACGGTTGACCGCCACCTTCCCGGCCGGTCGGCACGGAATCTTCCGGTACTGGGACCTGCGTGATCCGTCTGACGACCACGTCAGGCTGACGCCGCGGGACATCAGGGTGTCGCTCGACGGCCGCGACGAGACGTACGAGCTGTTGTGGGAGAACGGCCGCCGCTACCGCGTGGCGAAGATCGGCGACGCCGAGCGATACGTCACGGCCGGATCGCACATCTACACGATCTCGTACCGCATCGAGGGTGCGCTGTCACCGACGACGGCCGGACAGGGTGCCTTCGCGTCCACCAGCTGGACCGACGAGCAGCCCGCCGAATCGGTCTTCTACTGGAACGTGGTCGCCCCGGGTTGGGGCATGACGATGGATCGGGCGAAGGTCACCATCAAGCTGCCGGAGAATTCGGGAAAGGTGCAGTGCACCACCGGGTTCGGCACCGCCGTCTCCCCCAGCGGCACCTGCGAGATCAGCGGCGGTGGCACCCCCGCAGTGACGGTGGAGACCGGAGCCCTGGCAGCGCGCACTCCGGTCACGGTCCGAGTCGGCCTGCCTGTGGCGACACCCGACCGCCAGACCGTGCTCTGGCCCATCGACGTGGACCGTGCCCTCGGTCGCAGCCTGCCGGCCGTCGTCATCGTCGCCCTGGTGACGCTGGCGGCCATGGCTGCGGGGTATGCCCTCGATCGCAAAGCACGCGAGGACGAGCCCGGATTCGGCGTCGCCTACGATCCGCCCCCGGGCCTCGGACCTGTGCAGGCCTCCTATCTGATGACCGAGCGCATCCCGAACCGAGCCTTGGTCGCCACGCTGCTGTACCAGGCTGAACAGGGACTGACCAGACTGACGCAGCACGACAGCGGCTGGACGGTCACCGGAACCGGCGACGCCGCCGCGTGGAGGGCAACTGACGACGTGACGCGCTTCGTCGGCGAGAAGCTCAAGGTCACCTCGCCGGGAGCGAAGTTCGTCGCCAAGAAGAACGCCGTCAAGGCCGGCCAGATCCTGCAGTCGACGCAAGGGGGACTGAACTCGGCCACCAGCTCGTGGGCCGACGGGGTCGGCGCCCAGCAGACCGTTCCAGCCGAAGCGCTCGGGCGTCTCGCGGTGGGCGCCTCGATCATCATCTTCGCGATCTTGGCGTTCATGGTCCCGG
Organism: Propionibacteriales bacterium; assembly: GCA_038255955.1. Lineage (GTDB taxonomy): Bacteria > Actinomycetota > Actinomycetes > Propionibacteriales > Nocardioidaceae > Aeromicrobium. Next base: position 4,042 of record JBBSKV010000058.1, on the reverse strand, counting down.
TCTCGATGTACGTGCTGCCGTTCGCGGGATTCGTGATCGGCGGAATCGGCCTGCTCACGAGGGGTGTCGGACGCCGGCGCACGACGCTCGGGCGCGAGCTGTGGTCACACGCTGGCGGATTCAGACGGTTGCTGTCCACCGACTCGGCGAAGGATCGCTTCGACTTCAGTGGGCGCCAAGACCTCTACACCTCCTTCATCCCGTACGCGGTCGCCTTCGACTGCGCCGACCGATGGGCACACAAGTACGAGATGGCCACGGGAGCCCCGGCCCCCACCCCTGTCTGGTACTCCGGCGGAACCGCATCGAACGAGGGTTTCAGCCTCTTCGGCGGCGGCGACGCCTTCTCCAGCTTCGAGTCCTCGCTGTCCTCGTCGATCAGCGCCTACGCGGCCACCCAGACGTCGTCCTCCAGTGGTGGAGGCGGCGGAGGCGGTGGCGGCGGAGGTGGTGGCGGCGGAGGCGGCGGAGGCGGTTCCTGGTAGTTGCACCACCCACCATCCGTCCCACCCTCACTGAGAAGAGACACCCCATGCTCTGGATCATCCTCGCGATCGTCGTGGCACTCGTGCTGTTCGGCGTCTATGCGTTCAACCTGCTGCGGCGCACCGACATCGCGGCGCAGGAAGCGCTCGGCGGCATCGACGTGCAGCTGACCCGCCGCGCCGACCTCATTCCCAATCTCGTGAACACCGTGCAGGGCTACGCCTCGCACGAGAAGGGGGTGTTCGAAGAGGTCACGAACGCCCGCGCCGGCGTCGCCGCCGCTGCCAAGGACGGAACCGTCGAGCAGAAGTCGGCAGCCGAGGCGCGACTCGACCAGGCGATCATCAACGTGCTCGCCGTCGCCGAGGCCTATCCGGACCTGAAGGCGTCGGCGAACTTCCAGTCGCTGCAGGCCGAGCTGTCCGAGACCGAGAACAAGATCTCGTTCGCCCGTCAGTACTACAACGACGCCGTCGCCAAGCTCAACGGGCTGGTCAAGACCATCCCCTGGATGTTCTTCACCGGTGTCGCCGGCGTCGACGCCCGCGAGTTCTACGACGCCCCCGAGGGCCAGGCCACTCCCCCGACCGTCTCCTTCGGCTGAGGTTCCCGCTGAGCCTGACGTTCTGACGCGACACGCCAGCGTGTCGAGGTCGAAACGTCAGGCTCAGCGGGATCAGGAGCGGAGGGTCGCGCCGGTGGAGGCTGCGGCGGCGACCGCGGCCTCGCGGGCTGTCCGGATGTCCTGGTCGGTGAGCGTGCGGTCGGGGGCTCGGAGGCGGAGCGCGAACGCCAGCGAGCGGTGTCCCTCGGGCACCTGGTCGCCGGTGTAGGCGTCGAACAGGCGCACGGACTCGATCAGCGGGCTGGCGTCGCGCAGGGCTGTCGCGATCGCGTCAGCGGCCACGTCGACCGGCGCGACCAGTGCGAGGTCCTCCTTGGCGACCGGGACCACCGAGAAGTCGGGGCGCGGACCCAGCACGGGTGCCGCAGCGATCAGGGCGTCGAGGTCGATCTCGGCGGCCGCAACCACACCAGTCAAACCGTGATCGCGCACGACCTTGGGGTGCAGCTCGCCGGCGTGGCCGACGATCTGCTGGTCGACGACGATCTCGGCGCAGCGGCCGGGATGCCACGGCGCGTGGGTTCCCTGGCGGATGGTGACGTCGACGTGCAGGGAGTCCGCGACGCGTTGCACGATCGAGATGGCATCGGCCCACGACGCGCGGCGTCCCACACCGCCCCAGCTGGACCGCTGACGGTCGCCGTCGAGCAGGAACGCCACGTGGTGCGGCTGGTCGGGCAGCGCTGCGTCGAAGGCGGCCAGCTGCTCGGGGCTCGGTCGATGGTCGACCGGATAGATCGGGGCGTCGGACTCCTCGGCCTGCGGATGGAACACCCGGCCGATCTCGACGATCTGGACGTCGCTGTGTCCGCGCCCGTTGTTCAGCACCAGCGCCTTGAGCAGTCCCGGCAGCAGGGTCGTGGTCATGCCGGGCTCTTCGGCCGACAACGGGTTCTCCAGCAGCACCTGTCGGCGACGCGGGTCGTCGGCGGACAGGCCCAGGCGATCGAGACCGGCCGGCCCGGTGAACGGGAAGGTCTTGACCTCGACCAGGCCAGCGCCGGCCAGCACCAGACCGACCCGGCGCCGCAGCGTCTGCGCCTGCGTGAGGCCGCGGCCGGCCGGAGCCGGAGGGAGGACGGAGGGGACCTGGTCGTAGCCGACGACGCGCAGGACCTCTTCGACGACGTCGTAGGGATCGGTCAGGTCCGGTCGCCATGGCGGGGGCGTGACGCTCAGCCAGGTGTGATCGAGCTCGACGGCGCAGCCATTGGCCTCCAGCGCCTCGACGGCGGCCACGGCGTCGATGTCGACGCCAGTGATGCGTGCCGGCAGATCGGTCGCGACCGTGATCGTCGGCATGGTCGGCGAGCTGCCGACGACCGTGATGCCCTCGGACAGCGTGCCGCCGCCGAGCTCCACGAGCAGCTGGGCGGCCCGGGTGGCGGCGCGTTCCTGGAGGGTGACGTCGATGCCGCGCTCGTTGCGCTTGGACGCCTCGGACGACAGCCGGTGGCGTCGAGCCGTGCGGAACACGGTGGGCGCATCGAAATAGGCGCACTCGATGACGATGTCGGTGGTCGACTCGTCGATCTCGACGTGGGCGGCACCCATCACTCCGGCCAGACCGATGGGTCCGGCGTCGTCGGCGATCAGCAGATCGGCAGGGTCGAGCGTGCGCACGACGTCGTCCAGGGTGGTCAGCGTCTCCCCCGCCGTGGCGCGCCGCACCGCGATGTCACCGCTGAGCTTGGCGCGGTCGTAGGCGTGGTTGGGCTGACCGAGCTCGAGCATCACGTAGTTGCTGACGTCGACGGCCAGGGAGATCGACCGCATGCCGGCGGCCGTGACCCGTTCGACCATCCAGTCCGGGCTCGGCCGCGTGGGATCGAAGCCGGTGACCTCGCGGGTGACGAACACCGGACAAGCTGCGGAGTCGTCGACCCGGACGGGGTAGGCCGCGCCGTCGGTCGAGACCGGGACGTCGGCGGGATCGTGGAACGGCACGTCGAAGGCGATGGCGGCATCGCGGGCCACGCCGCGCATCGACAGCGCGTAGGCACGGTCGGGGTTCACCTCGAGGTCCAGCACGACCTCGTCCAGACCGAGTCGGCTGATCGCGTCGTCGCCGGGCTGGGCCGAGCCGGGCTCGAGGACGAGGATCCCCGACCCATCGCCGGCCAGACCGAGCTCGGTGACCGAGCAGATCATGCCGTCCGACACGTGGCCGTAGGTCTTGCGGGCACCGATCTGGAAACCGAGGGCCGGCAAGATGGTGCCGGGCAGCGACACGACCACGAGGTCGCCCTCGTCGAAGTTGTGCGCGCCGCAGACGATGCCGCGCGACGGCACGTCGTCCCCCGGTGCGTCCGGGGTGCTGGGATCGTTGTGCTCGCCGACGTCGACGCGACACCAGTTGACGGTCTTGCCGTTCTTCTGCGGCTCCTTGACCAGGGCGAGGACCCGGCCCACGACCAGCGGACCGGTGATGCCCGAGGACACGATCTCCTCGAGCTTGAGGTCGAAGGCCGTCAGGCGCGCGGCCAGAGCCTCGGCGGTGAGATCCGCGGGAAGATCGACGAGCTCGCGCAGCCAGCTGACAGGAACACGCATCAGAGACCAACTCCGAACGGTTGGGTGAATCGGATGTCGCCGTCGAACAGATCGCGCAGATCGGCGATGTCGTAGCGGCCGGTGATGGTGCGTTCCAGGCCGATGCCGAAGGCGAAGCCTGAGTACTTCTCCGGATCGACGCCGCAGGCCACCAGGACTCGCGGATTCACGACGCCGCAGCCGCCCCACTCGACCCAGCCCTCGCCGCGACAGGTGCGGCACGAGGCGACGTCGGCAGGCTCGTTGTGACACACGTAGCACAACAGGTCCATCTCGGCGCTCGGCTCGGTGAACGGGAAGTACGACGGTCGGAACCGCGTGGTCATGCCGTCGCCGTAGATGGCTTGGGCGAAGTGGTCGAGCGTGCCCTTGAGGTGG
>JBBSKV010000057.1:0-8281 GCA_038255955.1 Propionibacteriales bacterium | reverse complement strand
CGTCCTCTAAATGCTGAAAAAGTCTGCAATCTCAGCGGAGAAGGGTTGTCATCGAACAGGTGTTCGAGTAGGATGAGGGCATGAACCGGACACCGATCGTGGAGGCGTTGCGACAAGCGGCCTGCGCGGTCGGTGTGGCTCCCGATGCGGATGCGTTACGAGCGATTCAGACGGCGCAGGATGCGTTGGATGGGGCGAAGGTGGCGCATCTGGCGGGGTTGGCGCAGTCACGGGGGTTCGAGGCCGAGGGTGCGTCGTCGGTGACCAGCTGGGTCCGGTTGCAGCTGCGGATATCAACGCGTGATGCGTCGGCGTTGGCCCGGTCGGCGGCCACGTTGACCCGGTTGCCACAGGTGGCTGAGGCGGCGATGGCCGGTCAGATCCGTGCGGCGCACGTGAATGTGTTCGGTTATGGCCTCAAGCATGTCGGTGAGCAGCACGTGGTCCAGATGATGGAGCCGTTGCTGAAGGTCGCCCGCTCCTGCGAGCCCGGTGAGCTGTTCCGGGTGATGCGGGCGTTGCGCGAGGCGATCTATCCCGATGAGCTCGATGATGCGTGGGCCCAGGGGATGGAGAAGGCCGATCTGCAGGTCAATGCCGTGCCGCAGGGGTTCCACGTCAATGGGTTTTTGCCCATCCACGTGGGGGCCAAGTTCCGCACCGTGCTGGACTCGTTGTCCGCCCCGGTCGATGCCGATGACAAGCGCACCGGGCCGGAACGTCGTGTCGATGCCATCGATGACCTGTGCACCCAGATCCTGGACGCGGGGTTGCCGTCGGACAAGGGAGTCCGTCCGCACCTGTCGGTCAGCGCCGACGCCGAGGCCGTCCACGCCGCCGCCACCCAGACCCGTGGCACCACCTCGGAGCCGGTGGTCCCGGCCGATCTGGCCGGTTTCGGACCCATCGGACCTGACTTGTTGGCGATGATCGGCTGCACGGCCGACGTCACGCCGATCCTGACCCGCACCATGCCCGACTTCAGCCAGGACATGGTGCTGAACGTGGGGCGAACACATCGGCTGGCCACGTTGAAGCAACGCCGCGCGGTGCTGGCCCGCCAGGACGGCCGCTGCGCGGCCCCCGGCTGCCGCAACACCCATCTGGAGATTCATCATGTGGTCTGGTGGTCCCACGGTGGACCGACTGATCTGGCCAATCTCGTTGGGCTCTGTTCCCGCTGTCATCACCTGGTGCATCGCGACCAGCTGACGATCCGGGCCGATGGCCGCGGCGACTTCATCTTCACCGACAGCCGCAGCCACCAGCTGGCCTCGGATCTGCGGCACCGCCGCTCAGTCCACCGAGAAGCAGTCCGCATCCACCACGCGGACCTCGCGGTCCGCCGACGACGAGCCGAACGAACCGCCAGCTGAACGGCTACTGGCTTGTGCGAAGGAAGGTCTGCGCCCGGTCCTTGGGTCGTCCGATGATCGCCCGATCGCCCCGGATCAGCACGGGGCGCTGCATCAGTCGCGGGTGTTCGACGAGGAGATCGGCCACGGCGTCCGCAGTCGTGTAGTCGGCGGGATCCAGCTCGAGGCTCTTGAAGTGGCTGTCCTTGCGGACCAGGTCAGCGGGGTCGTCCTCGAGGGCGGCCAGCAGGTCGATGAGCGCCGGACGGTCCAGCGGCGTCTTGAGGTACTGCACGACGTCGACATCGACGCCGGCGGCGCCAGCCTCGTCGACTGCGTGCCTGGACGTCGAGCAACCGGTGTGGTGCAAGATCGTGATGTCCGCCATGACTCTGACCCTACTGACCCGCCCACCTGGAGTGATCGCGCCATGAGTTCCGTGCTGTACGACATCGACGACGACGTCTGCACCATCACGATCAATCGACCCGAGGTGCGTAATGCGGTCGACGGGCCGACGGCTCGCGCCCTGCTGGCCGCGTTCGAGCGGTTCGAAGCCGATGACGAGCTGCGAGTCGCCGTGCTCACCGGCGCTGGAACGACCTTCTGCTCAGGTGCGGACCTTTCGTCGGTCTCGGATCCGGACCGGACGCCGGACCTCGACCCGACGGGACGGGCGGCTGGCCCGATGGGTCCAAGTCGGATGCAGCTGTCCAAGCCGCTCATCGCGGCCATTGCGGGGCATGCCGTCGCCGGCGGCCTGGAGCTGGCCCTGCTGGCCGATCTGCGGGTCGTGGAGGAGGACGCCGTGTTCGGCGTCTTCTGTCGGCGGTGGGGTGTGCCGCTGATCGACGGGGGCACCGTGCGTCTGCCGCGCGTGGTCGGACAGGGCCGCGCTCTGGACATGATCCTGACCGGTCGTCCGGTCGGAGCGCACGAGGCGCTGCAGATGGGACTGGCCAACCGGGTCGTGCCGGCGGGGGAGTCGTTGACCGTCGCCCACCGACTGGCCGAGCAGATCGCCGCCTTCCCGAACCGGTGCATGCTGACCGACCGCGCCTCGGTCTACGCGCAGGCTGACCTGGGCCTGGTCGAGGCGCTGCGGTCCGAGGGCGCCCGCGGGGTGCCGGTCGTGTTCGCCGAGGGGGCGGCTGGCGCAGGACGCTTCGTCGAGGGTGCCGGGAGGCACGGCACCTATTCCTGAGCCGGATGGCCCTCAGACCCCCGTGCTGGGCAGGTCCGAATTGGAGACCGGCGTACCGGTCTGGCAGAATGAGCGACTGCGTCCGGAACGCGCGCGGCCCCTCTCAGCCCTGGCGTCACCGGCTCATCGATTTTTGCCGAGCGTGTCCCCACGCGTCACGGCAGGTCACCACTGATTCATACCAAGGAGACACCACACTCGTGGCAGTCAAGATTCGCCTGAAGCGCATGGGCAAGATTCGCACCCCGTTCTACCGCATCGTCATCGCCGACTCGCGCACCAAGCGCGATGGTCGAGTGATCGAGGAGATCGGTACCTACGACCCCAAGGCCGATCCGTCGATCATCAAGGTCAACGGCGAGCGGGCCCAGTACTGGCTCGGCGTCGGCGCACAGCCCACCGAGGCCGTTGCGGCCCTGCTCAAGATCACCGGCGACATCGGCGGTACGTCCACGCTGCGTGTCGCTGATGAGAAGCGCAGCAAGGAAGACATCTTCCAGGACGCGCTCAAGGAGCTGCACGCCGAGCCGAAGGCCGACGCGACCACCAAGAAGGCCGCGACGACCAAGAAGGCTAGCAAGTTGGCCGACGAGGCTGAGGCTGAGAAGCCCAAGGCCGAGGACGTCAAGGCTGAGAAGCCCAAGGCCGAGGACGTCAAGGCTGAGGAGCCCAAGGCTGAGGACGTCAAGGCTGAGGAGCCCAAGGCTGAGGAGCCCAAGGCTGAGGCTCCCGCCGAGGACGCCCCGGCTGCTGAGACCGCCAAGTCTGATGAGGCTGGGGCCTGACCATGGCCGCGCCGATCCACGACGTCATCGAGCATCTCGTCAGCGGCATCGTCGACACGCCTGACGACGTCGAGGTCCGGACCAAGCAGACCCGTGGCGGCGAGCTGTTCGAGGTCCGGGTCAATCCTGACGACCTCGGCAAGGTCATCGGTCGACAGGGCCGTACGGCCACCGCCATCCGCAAGGTCGCGGGAGCCATCGCCGGTCGCGGCGGTGCTCGTATCGACTTCGTGGACGTCGACCGACGTCGCTGACCCGTGCTCGTCGTGGTGGGTCGCATCACGCGGGCCCACGGCCTGCGCGGTCAGCTTGGCGTCGACGTACGAACTGACGAGCCCGATCGGCGTTTCGCCGCGGGCTCGTCAGTCGTCTGCGGCTCACGCACCCTGACCGTCACGTCAGCCAAGTGGCACTCCGGTCGGCTGCTGCTCACGTTCGACGGAATCGACGACCGCACCGCCGCCGAGGCGCTGCACGGCGCCACGATGGAGGTCGAGATCGACCCCGACGAGCTGCCCGACGAGCAGGACGAGTTCTACGACCACCAGCTGGTCGGTCTCGAGGTGCGTCGCGGCGGACCGATGGGCCCGGTCGCCGGCACGGTCACGGCCGTGCTGCACCTGCCCGACCAGGACACCCTGGCCGTGGACGTCGAGGGGCGCGAGGTGCTGATCCCCTTCGTCACCGCGCTGGTTCCCGACATCGACGTGCCGGGCGGTTTCGTCACGGTCGCCGACGTCCCCGGGCTGCTGGATCCGCAGCAGGCTGTCGTGGTCAACGAGTCCGAAGGCGCCCACGAGTCGTGAAGATCGACGTCGTCTCGATCTTTCCCACGTACCTGGACGCCCTCAGCCTCTCGCTGCCCGGCAAGGCCCGAGAGGCCGGACTGATCGATCTCGCGGTCCACGACCTGCGCGACTTCACCCACGACCGGCACCGCAGCGTCGACGACACCCCGTACGGCGGCGGCGCCGGCATGGTCATGAAGCCCGAGCCCTGGGGCGAGGCGCTCGACACGCTCGCCGGGCCGGACACGCTCGTCCTCGTCCCGACACCGTCGGGTGCGACGTTCACCCAGCGCGTCGCCGAACGACTCTCCGCCGAGCAGCACCTGTTGTTCGCGTGCGGCCGGTACGAGGGCATCGACCAGAGGGTCGTCGAGCACGCCGCGACCCAGCACCGGGTCGAGGAGGTCTCGCTCGGGAGCTTCGTGCTCAACGGGGGAGAGGTGGCCGCGCTGGCGATGATCGAGGCCGTGGTGCGGCTGCTCCCCGGCTTCATGGGGAACCCCGACTCGTTGACCGAGGAGTCGCACGGCGACGACGGACTGCTGGAGTACCCGGTCTTCACCAAGCCGGCCTCCTGGCGGGGCCTCGACGTCCCGGAGGTGCTGCTCTCGGGCAACCATGCCGCGATCGCAGCGTGGCGTCGCGAGCAGGCGCTGGAGCGAACCCGGCTGCGCGGCGGGGACGCTTCGTCCTGACCGGAGCGACCGATTTCAGGGTCACGGGGAGACTGTGGCAAACTTGGTCGTCGGCGCCGACGTCTCTGCCGCAGGGGCGACGTCGAGATGACGCCGACATTCTTGTCTTCATTCCCCACCATCCGTCGGTGACCTGTGGCACCAGCGAGGAGCTCACCATGACCAACATCGTCGATCAGGTCGCCGCCGCATCGCTGCGCACCGATCTCCCCGATTTCCGCGCCGGCGACACGCTGGACGTGCACGTCAAGGTCATCGAGGGCTCCCGCTCGCGTGTCCAGGTCTTCAAGGGCGTCTGCATCAAGGTGCAGGGCTCGGGCATCGGCCGCACCTTCACGGTGCGCAAGGTCAGCTTCGGCGTGGGCGTCGAGCGCACCTTCCCGCTGCACACGCCGGTCATCGACAAGATCGAGATCGCCACCCGCGGCGACGTCCGCCGCGCCAAGTTGTACTACCTGCGCAACCTGCGCGGCAAGGCTGCCAAGATCAAGGAGAAGCGCGACGTCTGAGCACGTCAGCGCGGCCGTGCGGCGTGCCGGTCCGATGCGGGCTGACCCAGTAGGGTCGAGCGTGTGACCGAACAACGCGCGGCTGGCTCGCAGAAGCGTCAGCTTCCGGTCTGGCAGGAGTCCATTCTGCTGATCGTCACCGCCATGGTGATGGCGGTCGTGGTCAAGACCTTCTTCCTCCAGGCGTTCTACATCCCGTCGGAGTCGATGGAACCGACCATGCGCCCCGACGACAAGATCCTGGTCCAGAAGGTCTCCTACTGGACCGGTGACGTCGATCGCGGCGACATCGTCGTGTTTGACGACCCGGGTGGGTGGCTGGACGCCGCCGACTCCCGCCGCGCCAGCAACGGTGTGCAGCGCGGCCTGGAGGCCGTGGGACTGTTCCCGACCGGCGGACACCTGATCAAGCGGGTCGTCGGCGTGGGCGGCGACAGCGTCCAGTGCTGCGACGACGACGGCAAGGTCACGGTCAACGACACGCCGCTGGACGAGCCGTACCTGCTCGACGAGACCGTGAACCGCGATCAGCCGTTCAATATCAAGGTGCCGAAGGGCTACCTGTTCGTGATGGGTGACAATCGCAACAACTCGGCCGACTCGCGCGCGCACCTGGGCGACCCCGGCGGTGGATTCATCTCGCAGGAGGCTGTCGTCGGCAAGGCATGGGTGCGGGTGTGGCCCCTGGGTCGCGCCGGCTTCATCGGCGGATCCGACACGTTCGACGCCGTCGCGGCCCCATGACCAGGCTGGCCCGGGGCGCCACGATCAGGCGTGATGCCGGCCTGTACGGCTACGAGCGCGCGCTGGCCCGCCAGGGCCTCGACCCCGTGGCGGGCGTCGACGAGGCAGGGCGCGGAGCCTGCGCCGGCCCGCTGGTCGCTGCCGCCGTCGTGCTCGACCGCCCGATCTCAGGTCTGGCCGACTCCAAGCTGCTGACCGAGAAGCGTCGCGAGGCGTGCTTCGACCTGATCATGAAGCGCGCGGCCGACGTGGCGGTCGTCATCGTCCCGGCCGCCGAATGTGACCGGATGGGGCTGCAGCAGGCCAACATCGCGGCGCTGCGCCGCGCCTTGTGGCGGCTGACGGTGCGCCCCGGCTACGTGCTCACCGACGGATTCCCGGTCGACGGGCTGGGAGTGCCCGGTCTGGCCGTCTGGAAGGGCGACCGGGTCGCCGCATCGATCGCGGCGGCATCGGTCATCGCCAAGGTGACACGCGACCGGATCATGGTGCAGCTGCACGAGCAGTTCCCGGCATACGATTTCGCCACGCACAAGGGCTACAGCACGTCGGTGCACCAGCAGGCGCTGCGCGATCACGGCCCCTGCGCCGAGCACCGCACCCAGTACGTCAACGTCAAGGCAGCGATGGAGGCACGAGCATGAGTACCGAGGACCTCGAGCGTTACGAGTCCGAGCTGGAGCTTGCGCTGTATCGCGAGTACCGCGACGTCGTGTCGATCTTCAAGTACGTCGTGGAGACCGACCGCCGCTTCTACCTGTGCAATGCGGTGGACGTGAAGGTGCGCTCGGAGACCGGCGACGCCTACTTCGAGGTGTCGATGACCGACGCCTGGGTCTGGGACATCTACCGCCCGGCGCGATTCGCCAAGAACGTCAAGGTGCTGACGTTCAAGGACGTCAACGTCGAGGAGCTGCAGGAGTCCGACGTCAAGGTGCCCGAAGACGACTGATCCACCTCGCCGGGCCGACTACGACGGCAGGACGTCGAGACGACCGAGCGCGCCGAGCACGGCCACGATCTGCGGCACCTCGTGCGTGCGGTAGACGCCGGTTCCGCCGAGATGCGCGAAAACGGTGAAGAAGCTCTCCGCGATGCGGAACTGCTCCTCGAACAGGTCGAACGCGTGGGGGACCGAGTGGCAGACGGGCACCCCGAGGCGGCGCAGCCGAAATGAGCTGAGCATGACGGTGGTCTGGTGCCGGGCGCGCCTTACGTGGTCGTCCATCGCGAAGCTGAATCCGACGCCGGGATCGATCGTGATGTCCTGCACGCCGCGGTCGCGGGCGGCGGCGATGCGCCGCTCGAACTGCTCCAGCATCTGGGGGAACGGATCAGCCACGACGTCATCGGCGCGCACGCTGTCCAGGTCGCGGGCGTGCGATCCGTTGACGTGGCACAGCACGATGGCGGCGTCGTGCTCGGCAGCGAGGTCGAACATCGCGTCGTCATCGGCCGAACCGGTCAGGTTGACCACCTGCGCCCCGGCGGCGAGGCCGGCGCGGACCGTGGACGCGTCGTAGCTCTCGATCGACACGGCGATGCCGTCGGCGGACAGGGCCTCGACGACCGGGACGAGCGAACGAGCCTGCGCCTGCGGATCGACGCGGTCCTTGGCGACGTTGCTGGACTCGGCGCCCAGATCGATCAGGTGGGCGCCCTGGGCCGCGAGCACACGTCCGCGGCGCACGGCGTTGTCGAGGGTCGTGGTCACGCTCTCGCGGTAGTTGGAGTCGCGCGAGAGGTTCACCACGCCCATCACCACCGGCTCGGTGTCGGTGTCGAAGGTGCGGTCACCGATGCGCAGCGGTGCGACGGTGTGCTGCAGGTCGTCGGCGTGCCGATCGGCGAGCGCCGCGAGGGCGCGCAGATCGATCACGCCGACTCCGACGGCGTTGCGCCCGGGCGGGCGTAGCGGCACATCAGGAAGCTCTCGGCGTGCAGCACGTGCTGCAGCTCGAAGCCGGCGACCTGGTCGAGTCCCGACGTGCGAGGAGTCTGGGCGGTGCCGGCGAAGGTGGGCGAGATGGTGATGTCGGCCTCGTCGAGCAACCCGTCGGCGACCAACGACTCCAGCAGCGTGGGACCGCCTTCGCAGATGATGCGATGCAGACCGCGCTGCTCCAGCACCTCCAGCATCGTCGCCGGGTCGACCGACTCGGTGTCGGTCACGACCACGTCGCAGTGCTCTCCGGCCCGGT
>JBBSKV010000056.1:0-8332 GCA_038255955.1 Propionibacteriales bacterium | reverse complement strand
TGCAGGGCGATGATGTCGGCCGGCATCTCGATGCCGGCCCGGTCCAGGGCGCCCTTGGTGGCGATGATCGCCGCGGACAGGGCGAGCAGCGAATCGTGCTGATCGGGTCCGGCCCAGAAGCGGACCTCGATGTCGACGGTGGACACACCCCGCGACGTCACCAGGGCTTCTGGTGGTGGGGTGTCGGTCAGCCGGGGCAGCTCGACCAACGCTTCCTCGATGACCCGGCAGGCCTGCGCCGCGTCGTTCTCGTAGGCGATGCCGACCACGAAGTCCAGGCGCCGGCTCGGGTAGTGGGTGCGCACCACGATCACGCTCTTGTACACGTCGCGGTTGGGGATCAGCACGAGCTGGCCGTTGAAGGTCTTGAGGCGCGTCTCGCGGATCGTGATCGCCTCGACCGTGCCCGACTGCTCGCCGACGGTGATCTGGTCGCCGGACTGGAAGGGCTGACGCATCAGCAGGAGCACCCCGGCGAGCAGATTCTCCAGGATGTCGCGGAAGGCGAAGGCCGCGGCCACCGAGGAGAAGCCCAGTCCGGCCAGCACGTCGACCGGGCGGACGGACGGGAACACCACCACCACTGCGGCGAAGACGAAGATCGTGCCCACCAGCCAGCCGGCGAGCCGGCTCATCACCCGGGTGAAGCTGGGGGTCTGACGGTTGATGAACAGCCGCCGTAGGACCCACCGGACGGCGCGGGACATGACGACGCCGACCACGACGAGCAGCAGCGCCAGCAGCAGCCGTACGACGACCGTGGGCAGACCGACCTCGGCGGCCAGCTGCTCGAAGATCGTCACGACCGCGCCCGCGGTGGAGCCGACGCCTCCTGCACGGCGGCCGCCACCTTGTGGTGCACCTCGGCGTGGAAGACGCTCGGGATGATGTAGTTCGGCCCCAGCTCCTCGGGGCTGACCGAGTCGGCGATGGCGGCGGCCGCCGCCGTCAGCACGTCCATGCCGATGCCGCGGCTGCGCGCGTCCAGCAACCCCCGGAAGATGCCGGGGAACGCCAGCACGTTGTTGATCTGGTTCGGGTGGTCCGAGCGACCGGTGGCCACGACTGCGGCGTGCCGGCGGGCGATGGACGGCTCGATCTCGGGATCGGGATTGGCCAGGGCGAACACGATGGCGTCATCGGCCATCGTCATCACGTCGTCCGCGTCGATGAGATTCGGGGCCGAGACACCGATGAAGACATCGGCACCCGGCAGCGCATCGCGCAGCGAGCCGCTGACACCGGTGCCGTTGGTGTGCGCCGCGGTCCACACCAGCGACTCGTGCAGACCGGGACGATCCACGTGCACGACGCCCTCGACGTCGCACACGAGCACGTCCGATGCGCCGGCGTGCAGCAGCACCTTCAGGACCGCCGTGCCGGCCGCTCCGGCCCCGACCAGCACGATGCGTGCGTCCGGCAGCGTCTTGCCCACGACCCGCAGCGCATTGCGCAGAGCAGCCAGCACCACGACGGCGGTGCCGTGCTGGTCGTCGTGGAAGACCGGGATGTCCAGCCGCTCGCGCAGCCGCGCCTCGATCTCGAAGCAGCGCGGCGCCGAGATGTCCTCCAGGTTGATGCCGGCGAAGCCCGGGGCCACGGCCGCCACAGTCTCGATGATCTGCTCGACGTCCTGGGTGTCCAGGCACAGCGGCCACGCGTCGATGCCAGCAAAGGACTTGAACAGGGCGGCCTTGCCCTCCATGACCGGCAGGGCCGCCTGTGGTCCGATGTTGCCCATGCCCAGCACCGCGGATCCGTCGGTGACCACAGCCACGCTGTTGCGCTTGATGGTGAGCCGGCGGGCATCTTCTGGATCGTCGACGATCGCCTGGCAGATGCGGGCGACTCCGGGCGTGTAGATCATCGAGAGGTCGTCGCGGTTGCGCAGCGGATGCTTGGAGGCGGTCTCGATGACACCGCCGAGGTGCATCAAGAAGGTGCGGTCCGAGACCTTGACGACCTCGACGTCCTGAATCTCTCGCAGGGTCGCCACCAGCTGATCGGCGTGCTCGGGACCCGATGAGGAGACCGTGAGGTCGACCTGCAGCGTCTCGTGCGTCGACGAGGAGACGTCCAACGCCGTCACCAGACCACCGGCGCGCTCCACCGCGGCGGTGAGGTCGCTGACCGCCAGGCCGCCGGCCGGCAGGGTCAGACGGACGACGATCGAGTTCGAGATGCTCACGCTGCTCACGAATCGACCCTACCGGGACTGGCGGCTGAGTCCGTCTCAGGTGCTGCCCGGCGCTAGCGCAGCGAGGCCGACGTGCGACCGTCGAACAGGGGCGCGGCCAGCGCCTCGTCGTACTCGGCGCGCAGCTGCTGGACCAGCTCGGCCACGCTCTGGCGCTTGCCCACGGTTCCGATGCCCTGACCAGAACCCCAGATGTCTCGCCAGGCTTTGGCGTCGCTGCCGCCGGACCCGAAGTTCATGGCCGACGGATCGGAGACCGGCAGGTTCGTCGGGTCCAGCCCGGCGGCCTCGATGCTGCCCTTGAGGTAGTTGCCGTGGATGCCGGTGAACAGGTTGCTGTAGACGATGTCATCGGCGCTGCTGTCGACGATCATCTGCTTGTAGGCGTCGTCGTTGTTGGCCTCGTGGGTCGACATGAACGCCGAACCGACGTAGGCCAGGTCCGCACCCGCGACCTGGGCCGCGAGGACCGAGGCGCCGTGCGCGATCGACCCGGACAGCAGCAGCGGTCCGTCGAACCAGCGTCGGATCTCGCGCACCAGCGCGAACGGCGAGGTGGTGCCGGCGTGGCCGCCCGCGCCGGCGGCCACGGCGATCAGGCCGTCAGCGCCCTTCTCGATGGCCTTGTGCGCGAACCGGTCGTTGATGATGTCGTGCAGGACGATGCCCCCGTAGGAGTGGATCGCGTCGTTGATCTCGGGGCGCGCACCCAGCGAGGTGATGACGATGGGCACCTGGTGGTCGATGCACATCTGCACGTCGGCCTCGAGGCGGTCGTTGGACTTGTGCACGATCTGGTTGACCGCGAAGGGGGCGACCGGCTGGTCGGGATTCTGCTGCGCGAAGGCCTGGGTCTCCTCGGTGATGCGGTGCAGCCAGTCATCCAGCAGTGCAGCCGGACGCGCGTTGAGTGCGGGGAACGAGCCGACCACGCCGGCCGTGCACTGGGCGATCACGAGCTCCGGGCCGGAGACGATGAACAGCGGCGATGCGACCACGGGCAGCGCCATGGAACGACTCAGGATCTCAGGCAGACTCACGTCGAACGGCCTCTCCACTCACGGTTGCACCTCAGCAGGCGTGCAACTAGTTGCATAGTCATCTCATGCTAGCGCGCGCGGCGAAGCGATCAGGAGACGCCCTCGTCGCAGTACAACGTCCACTCGGCCCGGCCGGCATCCACCGGCACCGATCGCCAGCCCGTGCCGTCGAACCGCTCGCCGGGGACCGCCCGCGCGAGGGTCGACGCGATGACCCGGCCGGATGACCCCACCACGACGGCAGCGCCCGGCACCTCCCGCAGGCGACGCACGAGCTCAATCTCGAAGTGGTCGACCATCAGGTCCGCACCCACGATTCCGCAGAAGCGTCCGTCGATCTGCACCGGTTCGGAGCACAGGATGACCAGCTGGTTGACCCCGGCGAAGTCGACGAACGGACCGAACACGCACGGTCGCCCACTCTGCCCGTCGCGGAACCACCGCATCGACTCATAGGCGTACTCGGCTCCGCCGGTCGAGCTGCGCGGCGGGTGGAGCCGCTCGACCCGCGCCCCGGCGGCGCCCCGCGTCCACCAGTCCCAGAATCGATGGCTGTCATCGACCGTGTCCAGCGCTGCCACGAAGCCACCGCCGCCCACCCAGGGCAGCGACTCGACCAGTGCTGCCACCACGTTCTGGACATCACCCAGCCGGGAGCTGGACAGCTGGCCCGTTCCGTCGTCGCCTGCCGCCGCGACGGCGAACTGGAGCCGGGCCACGTGGTCGTAGACGTCACCGAGCATCCCGCTGATGGCAGCCGCAGCCCGAAGTGACGCGGTGGTGGACTCGCTGTCGGTCATGTGCGATCACCCAATCTGTGCTCGACGATGCGTCGCGTGTTCTGCGACACGAGCGCTTCCGCAAGGGCTCTGGCCGCGTCGGCGGCGCCGGCACGGATGGCCCCGATCAGCTCCCCGAGGCTCGCTGCGCACGCGGCGTTGTCGGTCCCCACCGCCGGCAGCCACAGCAGATCGCTGTACTCGGCCTGCAGCGACACCATCCTGCGGGTGAGCCGCTCCGACTGACCGGCCACGGCCAGCTCGATCCACAGCCGGCTGTCCAGCCGGAGGCACTGATCGGGCGAGCCCGCGGCGGCCAGCTGCGCCGCGAGGTCATCGAGCCGTGCCACGTTGTCGTCGTCGAACCGCCGTGCGGCCAGGCTCGCGACCACTCCCGCGACCGCCATCAGCTCATCGCCGAGGTCCCGGAGCTGGGACGGACTCATGTGGGCGAGCCGCTCGGTCGCCTTGGCCGACGAGTAGACCCCCGAGGCGCGGATGAAGCTCCCCCCGTTGCGTCCCCGGCGGGTCTCGATCAGACCGTCCTGTCGCAAGATGGCCAGGGCTGCTCGCAACGAGACCGTCGAGATGTCCAGCTGCGCCGCGAGCTCGGACTCCGGGGGCAGCTGCTCGCCGTCGGCCATCAGGCCCATGGCGATGCCCTCCGAGATCCGCTGGGCCACGGCTGGTGCCAGCGCGCCGCCGGATCCAATCGAGGCGAAGAGCGGTACGTGCAGGCTCGTCGGCCACCCGTGACTCACCTGCGTCCTCCTCCACCCGGGGCTTGCGCTATTACCTGTGAAAACATATCTTAATGTTTCACGACGTGACGGTCGTCACGCCTGACCCAAGTCCTGCACCCACCATCTCACCCACGAGGATCCCGATGACGACGACAGCCACCCGCACGCAGACCCAGGCACTCATCCATGGCGAGTGGATCGACGGCGAGAACGGCACCTTCAGTGCCCGGTCGCCCCACTCCGGCGAGGTCATCGCCGAGGTCGCCCACTGCAGCCCGGCCGACGTCGACCGGGCCGTCGAGTCCGCTCGACGAGCCCAGCCCGGCTGGGCCGCGACGCCGGTCATCGAACGCGTCAAGATCCTGCGCCGGATCAACGAGCTGTTCAAGCGCGACGCCGAGAAGATCGCCCTCGTGCTGGCCGACGAGATCGGCAAGCCGATCAACGATTCGCGCGAGGAGGTCATCGAGTACTCGGCGCCGTCCTGGCAGAAGGCCGGAGAGGAAGTTCTCCGCCATCGCGGGATGTCCTTCCCCTCGACGCAGGAGCAGACCAACAACAAGCGACTGGTCCTGACGCACCGGCCCGTGGGCGTGGTCGCCGCGATCACCCCCTACAACTTCCCCACCGACATCTCCTCGATCGCGCTCGCGCACATCGTGGCCGCCGGCAATGCCGCGATCTGGAAGCCGTCCGAGCACGCGGCCGTCGCCTGCACGATGGTGGCCGAGCTCTTCGCGGAGGCCGGCCTGCCGCCGGGAGTGATCAACGTGGTCCACGGCGAAGGTGATGTCGGCGCAGCCCTCGTCGCCCACCGCGGGGTGGACGGCGTGTTCTTCACCGGATCGACCGCGACCGGTGAGCGCATCGCCTCAGCGATCCCGCTCAAGCCGATGCTGCTCGAGCTCGGCGGAGACGGGCCGTTCATCATCCTGGCCGACGCCGACGTGGACGCAGCCGTCGATGGCGCCATCCAGGGCTGCTTCTACTACTCCGGACAGGTCTGCACGTCCGCCGAGCGCCTGCTGGTGCACGAGGACGTCTACGACGAGTTCGTGCAGAAGTTCCGCGCCAAGATGCTCCAGCTGACCATCGGGGACCCGCTGGGCGAGTCGACCGACATGGGACCGATCTGCACCGCGGCCACCCGCGACCGCATCGCCGAGCACGTCGAGGACGCCCGCGCCAAGGGCGCCACGGTCGAGCAGCACGGCCGGTCGGACGGGCTGTACTTTCCGGCCACGCTGCTGACCGACGTCACGACCGACATGCGGATCATGCAGGAGGAGACCTTCGGTCCCGTGGCGCCGATCCTCAAGATCTCCTCGGCCGAGGAGGCCGTGCAGATCGCCAACCAGAGCGAGCTGGGCCTGATCGCTTCGCTGTGGACCCGCGACCTGTCCACCGCGTGGCGCATCGCCGAGGCCCTCCCCCACGGCTCGGTCAACGTCAACGAGACCAGCAACTACTGGGACCAGCTCGCACCCTTCGGCGGAGCGGGACGCAGCGGCGTCGGCCGCGAGCTCTCCCAGTGGTTCCTCGACGCCTTCACCGAGGCGAAGCTCATCGTCTTCGACCTCGGTGACGGCGAGGTGCGTCACGACCGCCGCGCTGAGGGCGGTTGGTGATCAGCGGAACGCCGGGATCCCCGTCATGGCCTGACCGACGACCAGGGTGTGCATCTCGACGGTGCCCTCGTAGGTGAGGACCGACTCGAGATTGTTCATGTGCCGGATGACGGGGTACTCCAGCGAGATGCCGTTGGCGCCGAGGATCGTCCGCGACGTCCGGCAGATCTCGATGGCCTCGCGCACGTTGTTGAGCTTGCCCAGGCTGACCTGCACC
Source organism: Propionibacteriales bacterium (assembly GCA_038255955.1). Taxonomy (GTDB): domain Bacteria; phylum Actinomycetota; class Actinomycetes; order Propionibacteriales; family Nocardioidaceae; genus Aeromicrobium. Next base: position 1,728 of record JBBSKV010000056.1, on the reverse strand, counting down.
GGCTGCAGGGTGCCGGCGTCCTTGCGCCGGCCCAGGTGCAGGGCCAGCAGCATCCCCTTGGTGAGCTCGAGGTTCATGTCGGCCAGCTTCTGCTGGGTCAGCTGGAATCCGGCGATCGGCTTGCCGAACTGCTCACGGTCCAAGGAGTACGACAGCGCCGCGGCCAGCGAGGAGCGGGCGGCACCGAGTGCTCCCCACACGATGCCGTAGCGCGCCTCGTTCAGGCAGCTCAGCGGACCCTTCAGGCCGCGCACCTCGGGAAACGCGTACTCATCGGGCACGCGGACGTCGTCGAGCACCAGCTCACTGGTGATCGAGGCGCGCAGCGACATCTTGTGCTTGATCTCGGGCGCGGAGAAGCCATGCGTGTCGGTGGGCACCGCGAAGCCACGGATCCCGTCGTCGGTCTGCGCCCAGATCACCGCCACGTCGGCGATCGAGCCGTTGGTGATCCACATCTTGCGCCCGTTGATGACCCAGTCCCCGCCGTCGCGGCGAGCGGTCGTGCGCATGTCGGAAGGATCCGAGCCGTGGTCCGGTTCGGTGAGCCCGAAGCAGCCGATCGCCTCGCCGGCCGCCATCGCCGGCAGCCACTGCTGCTTGACCGACTCGGCAGCCCAGCGCCAGATGGCGAACATGGCCAGCGAGCCCTGCACCGACACCAGGGAGCGGATGCCGGAGTCGACCGCCTCGAGCTCGACGCAGGCGAGGCCGTAGTCGGTGGCGCTCATCCCGGCGCAGCCGTAGCCCTCGAGGTGCATGCCCAGCACGCCGAGCGTGCCCAGCTCCTTGGCGAGTCCCCGGGCATCGGGCAGGGTGCCCTGCTCGAACCACTCCGCGACGTGGGGCTGGATGCGCTCCTCGCACATCTGGCGAACGGACGATCGCACGGCCTTCTCCTCCGGGGTGAGGAGGTCGTCGATGGCCGCCAGGTCCAGTGCTTCGAGTGTCACGCGGGTGCTGCTGCTCATGAGGTCCTCTTCGTCGGTGAATAACGGGCGCGCACGACGTCGTTGTGCTCGCCCAGGTGGGGTGGTCGTCGGTAGTCCTCGACCGGGGTGCGGGAGTACGTGATGGGGTGACGGACCTGGTCGATGGCATCCGGTCCCACGGCCACGCGGGGTTCCAGTCCGAGTCGGGTCGCCAGATCGAAGGCCGACGCGATGTCGCCCACCGCACCGGCCGGCACGCCGGCTGTGGTCAGCTCGCCGATCCAGTGGGCGGCCGGCGCAGCCGCCAGCGCGTGCTCGAGCTGGGCGGTCAGCTCCTCGCGGTGGGCCACCCGGTCCGCGTTACGGGCGAACCGAGGATCCACGGCGAGACCGGGCCTGCCGATTACGGCGGACAGTCGGGCGAACTGCAGGTCGTTGCCGCAGCACACGGCCAGGGCGCCGTCCTGGCACCGCAAGGTCTCGTACGGGGCGATCGAGGGATGCCGATTGCCCATGCGCTGGGGTGCGTCCCCCGTGGCGAGATAGGAGGACGCCTGGTTGGCCAGGGAGCCCAGCAGACTCGACAGCAGGTTGACCTCGACGTGCTGGCCGCGGCCTGACGCGTGCCGCTCGTGCAGCGCGGCCAGGATGCCGATCGTCGCGTCCTTCGAGGTCAAGACGTCCACCAGCGCGACGCCCACCTTGGTGGGCTCGCCGTCGTCGGACCCGGTGATGCTCATCAGCCCGCCCACGGCCTGGACCAGGAAGTCGTACCCGGGCAGCGCGGCCCCCAGAT
>JBBSKV010000055.1:0-8435 GCA_038255955.1 Propionibacteriales bacterium | reverse complement strand
CGCCCGGCCCGCCACCCCCGGCGACGAGCACGAGGAGCCACCCTCGGAGCAGCGAGGCGGCAGCATCTGGCCGCACGTCGAGGAGGCGATCCTCGACCAGGTGCTGCAGCGATCGTCCACCATCGTGTTCGTCAACTCCCGTGGTGTCGCCGAGCGGCTGACCGCTCGGCTCAACGAGGCGTTCGCAGCCCGCACCGCCCCCGCAGAACCTGCGAACGGCACTCGCGCACCAGCCCAGGTGCTCGCAGGCAGCGCGCAGAGCTCGGGTGCCGCACCCGAGCTGGCTCGTGCGCACCACGGGTCGGTCAGCAAGGACCAGCGCGACCTGATCGAGGACGATCTCAAGTCGGGCCGGCTGCGCTGCGTCGTCGCCACCTCCAGCCTCGAGCTCGGCATCGACATGGGCGCGGTGGACCTCGTGGTCCAGGTGTCCACTCCCCCGTCGGTCGCCAGCGGTCTGCAGCGGGTGGGCCGTGCCGGTCATCAGGTGGGCGGCCTGTCTGTCGGCGTCATGTTCCCCACGTCCCGCCACGACCTGCTGGGCTCGGCGGTCACCGCGTCCCGGATGCGAGACGGCCTGATCGAGCGCATCGACGTGCCGGCCAACCCCTTGGACATCCTCGCGCAGCAGACCGTGGCGGCCACTGCCCTCGAACCGATCGACGTCGAGGAGTGGTTCGACACGGTCCGCCGCAGCGCTCCGTTCACGTCCCTGCCCCGGGGCGCCTTCGAGGCCACCCTCGACCTGCTGTCGGGGCGGTACCCCTCCGACGGGTTCGCCGAGCTGCGCCCACGGCTGGTGTGGGACCGCGACGGCGGCGTGCTCACCGGCCGACCCGGGGCCCAGCGGCTCGCCGTCACCAGCGGCGGGACCATCCCGGACCGCGGCATGTTCGCCGTGGTCCTCGCCGCCGGCGACGACTCGTCAGGGCCGCGCAGGGTGGGCGAGCTCGACGAGGAGATGGTCTACGAGTCGCGGGTCAACGACGTGTTCGCGCTCGGCGCGACCAGCTGGCGCATCGTGGAGATCACCCACGACCGGGTCATCGTGCTGCCCGCGTTCGGCGAGCCCGCTCGGCTCCCGTTCTGGAAGGGTGAGAACGTCGGGCGCCCGCACGAGCTCGGCGCCGCCATCGGCGCCTTCGTGCGCGAGACGGCCGAGGTCGGCCCCGAGGCCTGGCAGGCCCGCACCCGGGCGCTGGGCCTGGATGCCAACTCCGCGCGCAACCTGGCGGCCTACTTCGCCGATCAGCGGGAGGCCACCGGACAGCTGCCCACCGACCGCACGCTGGTGGTCGAGCGCTTCCGCGACGAGCTCGGCGACTGGCGGGTCGTGCTGCACTCGCCGTTCGGACGCCGGGTGCACGCGCCGTGGGCGCTGGCGGTGGCGGCCCGCATCCAGGAGCGGCACGGCATCGACGGATCGGTCGTGGCCAGTGACGACGGCATCGTCGCGCGACTGCCCGACACCGAGACCGAGCCGCCGGGCGCCGAGCTGTTCGTGTTCGACGCCGACGAGCTGGAGCACCTGGTGACGGTCGAGGTCGGCGGCTCGGCCCTGTTCGCGGCGCGATTTCGCGAGTGCGCTGCCCGAGCGCTGCTGCTGCCCCGCCGCAATCCGGGCTCGCGCGCACCGCTGTGGCAGCAACGGCAGCGCGCCGCCCAGCTGCTCGACGTCGCGCGGGATCACCCCACCTTCCCGATCCTGCTCGAGACGGCCCGCGAGTGCCTGCAGGACGTCTACGACCTCCCGGCCCTCACCCAGGTCACCCGCCAGCTCGCCTCGCGCGAGATCCAGATCGCGGAAGTCACGACCCAGAAGGCCTCGCCGTTCGCGCAGAATCTGCTGTTCGGCTACGTCGCCGCCTTCCTGTACGAGGGCGACACCCCCTTGGCCGAGCGACGCGCCGCAGCGCTGAGCCTCGACCCCACCCTGTTGGCCGAGCTGCTCGGCCGGGCCGATCTGCGCGAGCTGCTCGACCCCGACGTCATCGCCCAGACCGAGGCAGAGCTGCAGCGGCTGGCTCCGGTGCACGACGGCCTGGACCGCCGGGCCAAGGACGCCGAAGCGGTGGCCGACCTGCTGCGCGTGATCGGGCCGCTGTCCACCGCCGAGGTCGCCGTCCGCACCACGACCGGCGACACCGACCAGGCCCTCCAGTGGCTGGTTCACCTGCAGGAGAACCGCCGGGTCATCGAGGTCCAGGTGGCCGGCGATCCACGATGGGCCGTGGTCGAGGATGCCGCGCGTCTGCGGGACGCCCTCGGCACCGTCGTGCCGCTCGGCGTCCCGGCCGCCCACCTGGAGTCGGTCGCCGACCCGCTCACCGACCTCATCTCACGATTCGCCCGCACGCACGGCCCGTTCACGGCCGCCGACGTCGCCCAGCGATTCGGGCTCGGCATCGCGGTCTCCACCCAGGTGCTGCGACGGCTGGCCCGCGATGGCCGGCTCACCGAGGGTGAGTTCCTGCCGACCGCGGGCAGCACGCAGGACACCGAGTGGGTCGAGCCCGGCGTGCTGCGCCGGCTGCGGTCACGATCGCTGGCCGCGGCGCGGCAACAGGTGGAACCGGTCGACACCACGGCATTCGCGTCCTTCCTCCCCTCGTGGCAGGGAGTCGGCGGCTCGCTGCGCGGCGTCGACGGCGTGCTCGCCACGATCGATCAGCTGGCCGGAGTCGCCCTCCCCGCTTCTGCCTGGGAGTCGCTCGTGCTGCCGGCGCGCGTCCGTGACTACCAGCCCGCCATGCTCGATGAGCTCACCTCGGCTGGCGAGATCGTCTGGTCCGGCGCGGGCACGCTGGCCGGCAACGACGGGTGGGTGCAGCTGCACCCGGCCGACCTCGTGCTGGCCCGTACCCAGGCGATCGAGCCGGACACCCTGGAGGCACGGGCTCTGGCAGCACTCGACGGCTCCGGGGCCTTTTTGTTTCGCCAGCTATCGGCCGCGGTCACCGACGACGAGCACGAGGCGCCCCTGGACACCGACCTCGCGACGGCGCTGTGGAACCTGGTCTGGGCCGGACACGTCAGCAACGACACCTACGCGCCCGTGCGCACCGTGGTCGGTCGCGGTGGCACCCACCGCACCCGCCGGCAGACCCCCCGCGCCCGGCTGGGCGGGCACCGGTCCCCCCGCGTCGCCCGGCAGGGTCCGCCCACCGCGAGCGGCCGCTGGTTCGCCCTCGACTCCGAGCCCGTCGAGTCCACCGCCGACCGGCTGGCGCGCACCGAGGCGCTGCTCGGCCGCTACGGCGTCGTCACCCGCGGATCGGTGATGGCCGAGCAGACACCCGGCGGTTTCGCCGCCGTGTACCGCGTGCTCCGCGAGCTGGAGCAGACCGGCGCCTGCCTGCGGGGGTACTTCGTCGAGTCGCTCGGCGCCGCGCAGTTCGCCGCACCGTCCACGATCGACCGCCTACGCGGCCATCAACGCGACGACGACGCACCCTCGCAGGGTCCTGCGGTCGTGCTCGCCGCCACGGACCCGGCGCAACCATTCGGAGCGGCGCTGCCCTGGCCAGACCGCCTCGACGACGACGCAGCCACCAAGCACCGTCCCGCCCGCAAGGCCGGTGCCATGGCGGTGCTGCACGACGGCCGACTGATCGCCTATCTGGAGCGTGGCGGCAAGACCCTGCTGCCCTTCGACGACGATCCGGTGCGCGTCGCTGCCGCCTCGACCGCACTCGCGGCCCTGGTCCGTGGCCACCGCATCGCCCGGCTGACCATCGAGACCATCGGCGGTCGACCTGCTCTGGAGACGCCGTGGGCCGACGCGCTGCGCGAGGCGGGTTTCGACCGCACCCCCAAGGGACTGCGCGCCGATGCCTGAGGGCGACACCGTCTGGCGCGCGGCCGTCCGTCTGCGCACGGCGTTGGAGGGGAACGAGCTGGTCAGCACCGACTTCCGCGTGCCACAGCACGCCACGCTCGATCTGTCGGGCCACGTCGTGGACGAGGTTCTCAGCCGCGGCAAGCACCTGCTGATCCGGGCCGGCGGCCACAGCATCCACACCCACCTGAAGATGGAGGGCGTCTGGCACGTCCACCCGATCGGCACCCGGTGGCGCCGTCCGGACCACATGGCGCGGATCGTGCTGCGCACCGCCGAGCACGAGGCGGTCGGGTTCTCGCTCGGCATCACCGAGGTCGTCCCCACCCCGCGTGAGTCCGACGTCGTCGGCCATCTCGGACCCGATCTGCTGGGCCCGGACTGGGATCTGCAGGAAGCCACCCGGCGGGTCGGCCTCGACCCCGAGCGCCCGGTGTTCCTCGCGCTGCTGGACCAGCGCAATCTCGCCGGGCTCGGCAACGAGTACGTCAACGAGCTGTTGTTCCTGTCCGGCCTGCACCCCGAGCGGCCCGTGGGCGACGTCCCGGACGTGCGCCGCGTCATCGCTCGCGGTCAGCAGATGCTCGACGTCAACAAGGACCGGGTGCAGCGCACCTTCACGGGCAACACCCGGTCCGGCCAGGAACGCTGGATCTACGGGCGCGAGCGCGGCCGCTGCCGGCGCTGTGGCACGGCCATCCGCACCGGCCAGCTGGGCGACCGACCCACCGTGGAACGCAACACGTTCTGGTGCCCTTCGTGCCAGCCCCCCACCTCGTAGGATCGACCCCATGACCGACACCGGCCACCTCGAGACCGATCACGACTTCGACGACGTCGAGGCCCATGAGACCCCCGACATCCGTGAGCCGCGATTTCTGCTGCCCATCACCGGCGCCATCGGCCTGATTGCCGCTACCGCACTGACGATCGACAAGATCGACCTCTTGCAGGCCAAGGTCGACGGCACCGAGGCCGCTCTGAGCTGCGACATCAGTGCCTTCGTCAGCTGCAGTGGCGTCATGGAGTCCGATCAGGCATCGGCCTTCGGATTCGCCAACTCGATCATCGGCGTCATCGGCTTCACGGTCGTGCTGACCCTCGGTGTGCTGGTGCTCGCGCGCATCGCGCTGCCGGGCTTCGTGTGGCTCGGCCTGCAGCTCGGTGTGCTCTTCGGCATCGGCTTCGTCACGTGGCTGCAGGTCCAGAGCATCTACGACATCAACAAGCTGTGCCCGTGGTGCATGGTCGTCTGGACCATGATGATCCCGCTGTTCGTCGGGGTCACGGCGCGCAACCTGCGGGCCTACGCTCCTGCCTCTCGTGTCAGCCGATTCATCACCAACTGGACCGTGCTCATCGTGGCTCTCTGGTACCTCGCGGTGGCCGCGGCCATCTGGTTCCAGTTCGGTCCTGAGCAGCTGTTCGCCTAGCCTGCTCGAGGGCGTGCTGTAACACTGAGTTACTGCTCACATTCAGGGCATTTACTGTTGCCGAAGCCGAGTTGACGTGTAACTGTGTGTTACCACTTCGTCTCACCGTCGGGAGCACAGCGTGCCGCAGTCATCGATAGACCGCTCGACCTGGCTGCGACGTCTGCGCCGGGCCGGCCGTGCGCTCACCACGCCGTTGTCCCCCGACGACTACTTCACGCTGATCAACCCCCTGTGGAGCGCCCGCGAGCTGCGCGGCCGGGTCGAGAGCGTCGTCAAGGAGACCGACCGCGCCGCCACCTTGGTGATCAAGCCGGGCTGGGGCTGGAAGTTCGATCACGCACCCGGTCAATACATCGGCATCGGTGTCGAGATCGACGGCAAGTACCACTGGCGCTCCTACTCGCTGTCGTCGGTGCCTCTGCACGAGAACGGCACCGTCAGCATCACCATCAAGGCGATGCCTGAAGGCTTCTTGTCCGAACACCTGGTCAACGGCCTCGAGCCCGGCACCATCGTCCGGCTGGCCGCACCCCAGGGGGACTTCGTACTCCCCGACCCGCTTCCCGAACGGCTGCTGTTCCTCGTGGGCGGCAGTGGAATCACCCCGGTCATGTCGATCCTGCGGACCATGGACCGCCGCCAGCTTGCGGCGGACGAGGCACTGCCCGACACCGTGCTGGCGTACTCGGCGGTGGACGAGGACGACATGATGTTCCTCCACGAGCTGCGGGTCATGGCCATGCGCTACCCCAACTTCACGTTCATCGAACGGTTCACCGACACCGACGGCATCCTGTCCCCCGACCAGATCGACGGCGTCGTGCCGGACTGGCGCGAGCGGGACACATGGGCCTGCGGACCGGCGCCCATGCTGGACGCCTTCAGCGAGCTGTACGAGCGCCACGGGCTGATCGACCGCCTGCACATCGAACGCTTCTCCCTGGCCACGGTCGACAGCGAGGCGTCCGGCGGGGAGGTCACCTTCGGCGTCGGTGGACCGTCGGTGCAGGTCGATGGCGCCACGACGCTGCTCGAGGCCGGCGAGAAGGCCGGCGTCAACATGCTGTTCGGCTGCCGCATGGGCATCTGTCACACCTGCGACGTGCCGCTGGCGTCGGGTCGGGTCCGCGACCTGCGCAGCGGCGAGGAGCACGACAACCCCAACGAGTACATCCAGACCTGTGTGTCCGTCGCCGCCGGCGACTGCACGCTCACTCTCTGAAAGGTCGAGAACATGGCATTTGCAGACGTCCGCGAGTACACCCACCTCACCGACGAAGAGGTCGAGGCGATCGGCCAGGAGCTCGATGACATCCGCGTCGAGATCGAGGCCTCGCGCGGCCAGGCCGATCGTGACTACGTGCTGCGCGTCATCACCTTGCAGCGCCGACTGGCCACCGCAGGGCGCATCACGCTGTTCGCCAGCATGTTCCCGCCAGCGTGGCTGCTGGGCACCGCCCTGCTCGGATCGGCCAAGATCCTCGAGAACATGGAGATCGGGCACAACGCCATGCACGGTCAGTGGGACTGGATGAACGATCCGGAGATCCACTCCAGCAACTGGGAGTGGGACACCACCCAGCCGGCCGAGCAGTGGAAGCACTCGCACAACTACGTCCACCACCAGTTCACCAACGTGCTCGGGCACGACAACGACGTGGGCTACGGCATCCTGCGCATGTCGCGCGACCAGAAGTGGACGCCGTACAACCTGGGCCAGCCGGTCTACAACGCGCTGCTGGCGCTGTTCTTCGAGTGGGGCGTGGCGCTGCACGATCTCGACATCGAGGCCATCCGCAAGGGCGAGAAGGACCCCAAGCTGCTGAAGAGGCAGCTCAAGCAGATCGGCAACAAGGTCGGCAAGCAGACCTTCAAGGACTACGTGATGTTCCCGCTGCTGACGGGACCGCAGTTCTTCCACACGCTGACCGCCAACGTGACCGCCAACCTGGCGCGCAACCTGTGGACGTACATGATCATCTTCTGCGGCCACTTCCCTGACGGCGCCGTGCACTTCACCGAGGAGGAGCTCGAGGACGAGACTCGCGCGGAGTGGTACCTGCGCCAGATGCTCGGCTCGGCGAACTTCGAGGGCGGCAAGCTGCTGCACCTGATGAGCGGTCAGCTGGGCTACCAGATCGAGCACCACCTGTTCCCCGACCTGCCCAGCAACCGCTACGCACAGATCTCGGTCAAGGTGAAGGACATCTGCAAGCGGTACGACATCCCGTACACGACCGGACCGCTGCACCAGCAGTACGGACAGACCCTGCGGACCATCATGAAGCTGTCCCTGCCCAACCGGCGAACTGCCGACAACCCGGCGCCGATCCCGGCCCGCGCCAGGCGGCGTCTGCGCGATGACGAGCGCCCCGTCCGCCGCTCGGAGCTGGGCAAGTGGTCGCCCGCCTCGGCGTGAGCGCCCTCCCGTTCGCCTGCGAGGACGACGCCGGGGTCGGCGACGTCTCGGCCGTCGTGAAGAAGCGGGCGATCCGGTGTGCGCTGAGCAGGGTCTGCGGTGTCTGCGGCGAGACGCTGACCCGGCCGATCGCGTTCGCCGGGCCTGAAGCAGAGACGCAGGCTGGCCTGCTCGTGTTCCCTCCCATGCACCTGGCCTGTGCGCAGGCGCAGCTCGCGGCTCTCGGAAAGGGGCCCGGCCTCGGGCACCCGACCGTGGCGGGACCGTGGGCGCTGGTGACCACCGGCGGCTTCGACCTGGTCCGACCGACCCGCCGCGGCGACCCGGTGCACTTCCACCCCAACTCGGTGTTGGAAACCACCTGGCACCACGACGCCTGAGACATGACGAAGGGCCCCCGAACATCGGGGGCCCTTCGTCATGGATGAGTGGAGCTGCCGGGAATTGAACCCGGGTCCTACGGCGCTGAGCCAGGGCTTCTACGGGTGTATTTCGTCTGACGCTTTTCTCAGCTCCGGCGCTTGGACGAACGCATCGACGACGAGCTCAGTCACAGTGAAGTCCCGATCAAACCCTGCAACACAGTGTGACCAGCAAGTCTCCTCAATGAGACTGGCGATCCGGAGCGGAGACGCCCCCGGGCCAGCCCTTCACATATCGCTTAAGCAGCGAGGGCGAAGTCAGTGCGCTTTGAATCGGCACTTGTTGGTTTCCAGAGATCGTTAAAGAGATAACCCTGGAT
>JBBSKV010000054.1:0-8558 GCA_038255955.1 Propionibacteriales bacterium | reverse complement strand
CGCTGCACCCAGCGGGCCGGTGTCACGGTGGGCTGCTCAGAAATCTTCCGGCCCACCCCGTCGCCCTGGCGGGGCGGATGGTCAGCAGCAGAGGATCCGGCGTCGCGGGAGACCTGGTCGTCGTCGTGGGCCATGGTTCACATCATGGCACCAGAGATGTCCGATCAGCCGAGGTCAGCCTGCATCGCCTTCCACTCCTCGCCGCCGACGACGCCATCGGGCTGCAGCCCGAGATCCTTTTGCATCGCGATGACCGCCGCCTTGGTCTTCGCGCCGAACGATCCGTTGCGCTGGGCCATTGGCATGCCGAGCGCGGCCTGGAGCACCACGACCCGGCCGGCCACCAACGGCGTCTGCAACGTGATCTGCTGGTACCGGCTGGCGCCGTAGGCAATGGCCCGAGAACGGGAGTAGGTCGCGCCGCTCGGGCCCTTGGTCACACTGCTGGGGTCCAGAACTCGCCAGGTCGGGCCATCGATCACACCCGTGTACACGATGTCGTTGGCCTGCTGGAGACGGCGAACCGCCGACCACGTCGCCGAGTCGAACCGTCCCGTGCGGCTGACGCCGAGCAGTGCCTGGGCATCCTTGACGTTCTGCCCCGTGGACCCATAGGCACGGTCGGGGCGCTGGGTGGCGTAGAGCTCGGGGACCGGCGCCAGACAGGACCCGGTCCGCGCCGATCCGGTGAGCAGGCCGCGGTTGCCGGTGAAGCGAACACACGGCCCCAGATCGACCGGCGAGACCTTGCCGGTCCAGAACGACGTCGCGCCGCGCGCTCCGTTCCAGCTCAAGGAGATGTGGATGTGGTCGGTGTGCCCAGAGCTCGCCCGCCAGCCGTCCTGCTCGCGGTACACAGCCCAGATCTTCTCGTTGTGAATCATGTACATGATGCCCAGCCGCCGGGCGTTCTCGCCCTTGTTCTTGGTCGCCCACGACAGGAAGTCAGCCGCCGCCTTCTTCTGCTTGGCGTCCTTAGGATCGATCATCCAGTCCCACGCCCGACCCTCGGAGTGCTCGGAGACTCCTTCGGTGCAGCCGCGGCTGATGTTGCCCTTCCCACCCTGGCCGTAGGTCGCCAGCACCAGGTTCCGCAGCTTGACCGCACCGGGCTTGTCCACCGGGTAGCAGCTGGTCTGCGGCTGGTAGCGCGCAGGCGGGTCGATCGAGGGCGGCACTGCTGCCGTGGACTGCAGGCCTGTCGGATTCGCGGGCAACGGAATCGGCGGGGTGGCCGAGATCGCTGGCGAGGCACTCACGAAGGTGGCCACGACCATGCCGATCACGACGGCGAGAACAGCAGGGGTCGATCGACGCACGGTCGCTCCAGGTCGAGAGGGGATTAGGGACTAAAGTCCTAGTAGACCTCATGGATTCCTGGTTGTCACCCCGATCGCAGAATTCGGCGCCGGGGGCATCGGCTAGATTCGTCCGCGTGCGTATCGCCACCTGGAACGTCAACTCCATCCGAAGCCGCATCGACCGGGTCACCGACTGGGTCGGCCGCCACGACGTCGACGTCCTGGCGATCCAGGAGACCAAGTGCCGCGAGGACCAGTTCCCCACGCTCGAGCTCAGCTCGATGGGCTACGAGGTGGCCCACTTCGGGGTCAATCAGTGGAACGGCGTGGCCCTGCTGTCCCGCGTGGGCCTCGAGGACGTCGCCACGTCGTTCGCGCCTGATCAGCCCACCTTCGGCGATCCGCAGATCCTGGAGCCCCGGGCCATCGGTGCGACCTGTGGCGGCCTGCGCCTGTGGAGCCTGTACGTGCCCAACGGCCGCGAGGTCGGCGATCCGCACTACGACTACAAGCTGGCGTGGCTGGAGCGGCTGCGGCAGTCGGCCCGGCAGTGGCTGGCCGACGACCCCGAGGCGCAGATCGCGCTGATGGGCGACTGGAATGTCGCCCCCCACGACGACGACGTCTGGGACATCAGCGTCTTCGACGGCCACACCCACGTGTCTGAGCCGGAGCGTGCGGCCTTCGCCGCCGTCGTCGACGAGGGGTACGCCGACGTCGTGCGACCACACACGCCCGGCCCCGGCGTCTACACCTACTGGGACTACCAGCGCCTGCGGTTTCCCAAGAAGGAGGGCATGCGCATCGACTTCGCCCTCACGTCGCCGGCGCTGGCCCGCCGGGTCGACCACGCCTGGATCGACCGCGAGGAGCGCAAGGGCAAGGGCGCCAGCGACCACGTGCCCGTGGTGCTCGAGATCAGCTGAGCACCGCGCGGCTGCGCGTCAGCTCAGCCAGGTGGGGCGCAGCGGCCAGCTGGACCCGCCGTGGGCGTCGGGCTTGACTGCCAGCACGTGGTGCAGCTCGATCTCGTTGCGCTCAAAGGCCAGTCGCGAGCCCGCCATGTACAGACCCCACACCTTGGCGCGTCCCTCGCTGACCTCCCCGAGGCACTCGTCCCAGTTGGCGACGAGGTTCTCGCACCAGCCCTGGAGCGTCATCGCGTAGTGCTCGCGCAGGTTCTCCACGTGCCGCACCTCGAGTCCGGACTCCTGGGCGGCGACGGTGATGCGACCGACCCCGGTCAGCTCGCCGTCGGGGAACACGTAGCGGTCGATGAAGGCGCCGGTGGACTTGGCCTTGTTGCTCGGGCGCGTGATGCAGTGGTTGAGCACCCGGCCTCCCGGCTTGACCACGTCGTGCATGAACTGGAAGTACGCCGGGTAGTTGCGCACCCCGATGTGCTCGGTCAGGCCGATCGAGCTGACGGCGTCGAAGCCGGTCTCGACCACGTCGCGATAGTCGCCGAACCGCGCCTCGGCGAGGTGGTCCAGGCCCTGGCGCTTGATCTCGTCCTGGGCCCACGAGGCCTGCTGGCGCGAGAGCGTGACGCCGATGACCGTGACGCCGTAGTGCTTGGCGGCGTGCCGCACCATGCCGCCCCAGCCGCAGCCGATGTCGAGCAGCCGCTGACCGGGCTGCAGGTCCAGCTTGCGACAGATCAAGTCGTACTTCTCGTACTGCGCCTCCTCCAGGGTCGAGGTGGCCGCCGGGTAGACCGCGCAGGTGTAGGTCATCGACTCGCCGAGCACCAGCTCGTAGAAGCGGTTCGAGACGTCGTAGTGGTGATGGATCGCGTCGGCATCGCGCTTCTTGTTGTGCCGCATCCCCTCGAAGGCGCGGCGCCACTTGGGCAGGTGCTCCTCTTCTGGCGGCGTCGGCGGCTTGAGGTTGCCGAAGCCCACGCTGCGCACGATCTGCAGCATCTCGGCGGCCGACGGGACCTTGAAGCGCAGCTGGCTCATGATCAGGACCATGATGTCGTACGGGTTGCCGGGGTGGATGCCGTCGACCTCGAGGTCGCCCGCCACGTAGGCGCGGGCGAATCCCAGGTCGCCGGGGGCCGTCATCAGGTAGGCCAGGCCGCGTTCAGTGACCAGACGGAGCGTCAGGGCAGCGTCCTCCGGCCCGGCGGCGCTCCCGTCGAACGCCTCGAACCGGAACGGCAGCTCATCCTTCATCAGGCGCTGGAGCGCTTCGGCGATGGTCAGCCTGGTGTCGACGTCTGTGGTGCTCATGAGTTCCTCACTGCTTTCTCGAACAGGGTGCTGAGTCGTGCGTCGGGGTCGTAGCGACGTCGGGCAGAAGCAAGGACGTCGCCGCCGTACATTGCCTCGAAGGTCGACTGGTCGTAGAACGCCTCGGAGTACAGGGACTTGTGGCCGCCCATGGAGCTGACGGCCTCCTCGACCTTTCGGTTGACCATCCCGGGAGGGGCATCCGCGGGTACCTCGACGGTGCCCCAGAAACCGATGTTGACGTAGGTCTCGCCCGCTGCCAGCGGGTACACCGGCCAGGGCCGGGTGGTGCGCAGCGGACACAGCCACACGGGCCGCATGCCGACCTCCGCGTCGAACCACTCCAGGAACTCCGGCATGCGATCCAGCGGCACCTCGACGTCCTGGATGACCCGTTCGCGGCCCGGCACCCGCTTGACGCGATCGATCCGCTGCATGATGCCGAACCGCTCGTCCAGGCCGACGATGCGGTGGAAAACGTCACTGCGGCGCCAGCGGCTGGGCCACAACCGGCGGACGATCCGGTTCTGCGCCCCGAACGCGCCCGAGCACCAGAACCAGTCGGTGTCCCAGCGCCAGAGGTAGTCGTTCATCGTCAACGCATCGGTCTCGCGCTCGGCGATCGAGCGGTAGAAGATCTGCTGGCCGGTGTAGTCGCTGACCTGCTGTGGCTCGTCGGTGAAGTGCGCGAGCGTCAGGTAGATCTCGTCGGGGCTGAACGCGGTGCCGTCGAGTCCGTCGACGCGCTGACCGGCCCACTCGCCGGTGTGGCTGATCTCCTCGATCGCCTTGACCGCGGCCGCGGCATCGGCCACCTGCACGTGCCGCAGGGTGACGAACGGCGGCACCTTCTCGAGCTTGATCCGGAGGCGCGTGGCATAGCCGAGACTGCCGTAGGAGTTGGGGAACGCCTCGAACAGATCGGCATGATCGTTGTCGGGCGTCGCGGTGACGATCTCGCCCCCACCCGTGAGGATGTCCATCTCGAGCACGGACTCGTGGGGCAGTCCGCTGCGGAACGACGTCGACTCGATGCCCAGGCCCGTCACGGCGCCACCGAGGGTGATCGTGCGCAGCTGCGGGACCACGTACGGGATGAAGCCGTGCGGCAGCACCTCGTCGACCAGTCGCTCGTAGGTGCAGATGCCCTGCACGTCGGCGGTCTGCGCGACGGTGTCGATCGCGATGACCCCGTCGAGCCCGGACACGTCGAGACCGGGTGCGTCGTGGGCCGATCGGGGTCGAAACAGGTTCGAGGTCTTCTTCGCCAGCCGCACCCGATCGCCCGGGGCGATGGCGGCGTACGAGGCCAGCAACGCCTCGACGGCGTCGTCGTGCTGCTCGCGACCGTTCACCACTTCAGGTTAGACCTGAGGATTCCATGAGAAATCTGCCCCCTCGCGAGTCACTCCGGTCCCCCTCGCGAGTCACTGAGTTCCCGCTCGCGAGTCACTGCCTTCCCTGTCGCGAGTCATTGAGGAGACCGAGCCAGCCGCGATGACTCCCGGACGGGTCCGGAGTGACTCCCCAGAGGGACCGGAGTGACTCGCGAGCGGGAACTCAGTGACTCGCGAGGTGGCGGAGGGCTGCGTCGTAGCCGTTCAGGCCCATGCCGACGATGACGGCGGCGGCGATGTCGCTGAGGTAGGAGGTGTGCCGGAACGGCTCGCGGGCGTGCACGTTGGACAGGTGCACCTCGATCAGCGGCTCGGTGAGCTGGCTGGCGGCGTCGCGCACCGCGATCGAGGTGTGCGTCCAGGCCCCGGCGTTGAGCACGACGGCCGAGCGGGCGTCCGCCGCAGCGTGCAGCCAGCCGATCATCTCGGCCTCGTCGTCGGTCTGGCGCACCTCGACGTCGAGACCGACCTCGGCGGCGACCGCCTCGCAGCGGGCGACCAGGTCGGCGTAGGTGGCCGTGCCGTACACGTCGGGCTCGCGCACGCCGAGGCGGCCGAGGTTCGGTCCGTTGAGGACGAGGACGGTCATCAGGTCTCCAGCTGCCAGACGAGTGCTTCGCCACCGGTCGCGGCAGCACTCAGATCGTACGGGCCGACGTCGGTCAGGCGCGCCTCATCGCCGGGCAACATGGCGGTGTCGCGCACCACCACCTCGCCCCGGGTGACGTGCACGAGACTGCGGGGCGCGGCGGGAACCGACACCGTCTGGCCCGCATCGAGACGCAGCACGAACAGCTCGGCAGCGGCATGCACGCGCCCCGCGGGCAGCAGACCGCTTGACGTAGGCAGCACCTCCCACAGCTCGTGCTCCGGCGCGCCGTCGTGGTCGCTGGCCAGCATCATCTGCACGAAGAGGAGCGGCTCGTCTGCCGAGTCGTTCACCTCGGTGTGCTCGACGCCGCAACCAGCGCTCAGGCGTTGCACGGTGCCCGGCCGGACGACTCCGCCGCCGCCGGCCGTGTCGGTGTGTCGCAGAGCCCCCTCCACGACCCACGTGACGATCTCGACGTCGGCGTGCGCGTGGACCTCGTAGCCCGCGCCGGGCGCGAGCCACTCGGTGTTCAGGGCGCGGATCGGGCCGAAGCCGATCTGGTCGGGGTCGTAGTGGGCCCCGTAGGAGAAGCTGTGGCGCGTCGTGATGTCGCCGTCGTCGGTGACGAAGCGGTCCGCATCGCGGCGGATCTCGATGTCAGGCATATCCCAGGTCGTGCAGGCGCGCATCGTCGATCCCGAAGTGGTGAGCGATCTCGTGCACCACGGTGATGTTGACCTCCTCGACGACGTCCGCCTCGGTCTCGCAGATGGCCAGAGTCGGGTTCCGGAACACCACGATGCGGTCCGGCAGCGCGCCCCCGTACCCGGAATCACGCTCGGTCAGCGGGATGCCGTCGTAGACACCGAGCAGGTCGGGGTCATCGGCCGGCGGGTCGTCCTCGACGAACAGCGCGACGTTGTCGAGCAGTCCGGCGAGCTCGTCCGGCACTGCGGCCAACGCCTGCTCAGCCAGCTCGGTGAAACGCTCTTCGCTGACCTCGACCATGCATCCATCCTCCCTGAGTGTCCGCGCCATCAGTACCCCGTATGCTGTTCGGGTCCCGGCCCCCATCGTCTAGCGGCCTAGGACGCCGCCCTTTCACGGCGGTAGCACGGGTTCGAATCCCGTTGGGGGTGCTTCGCGTCCACAGGGGTGGCGCCACAGGCCGAAGGCCCCCTGCCGCCCCTGTGGACGCGAAAATCGTTCAGCCGAGCGATTCGAGGAGGAGCGAGGAACGAGCGACGGACTCCCGTTGGGGGTGCTTCGAAAGGCGCAGATGTCTCAGCAGCAACAGATCAGTCCTGGTTCTCGGCTCGTGGCGCTGAACCGAGTCCAACGACGAGTAGCCGCCATCGCCTTCTTCACCGTTGCCGAGCACGGCATCCTCGGCCTGATCGTGGCGGCCTCGATCATCGTCGACGAGCCCGCTCGTCGAGGCGACGCGATTGGCCTGCTCGTGATGGCGACGATCGTCTCGATCATCACTTACGTGGCCGTGCGGATCATCCTCGGCGGTCGCCTGCTGTCGCCGTGGATCCTGGTGGCCGCCGCCGCACCGGTGCTCGGATCCTTCTGGGTGCTGTGAGCGGTCGTTATGCGCCGTCGCCGTCCGGCGACCTGCACATCGGCAACCTGCGCACCGCGGTGCTGGCCTGGCTGTTCGCCCGGAGCACGGGGCGCGACTTCCTGATGCGCGTCGAGAACCTCGACCGCGTCCGCCCCGGTGCCGAGGAGCGACAGCTGGCGGATCTCGCCGCGCTGGGTCTGGACTGGGATGGTCCAGTCGTGCGGCAGTCGGCCCGGACCGCTCTGTACGCCGACGCCCTGGCCGATCTGCAGCAGCTCGGGCTGGTCTACGAGTGCTTCTGCTCGCGTCGCGAGATCCGGGAAGCCACGTCAGCGCCCCATCAGACGCCGGGCCTGTACCCGGGAACCTGTCGCGACCTCACGGACGCCGAACGCGAGCAGCGCCGCGAAGACCGGCCGGCCGCGCTGCGGCTGCGCGCCGAGCCGGGTGAGATGACGGTGCAGGACGAGCTGCACGGGCCGTTCACCGGGCCGATCGACGACGTGGTGCTCCGTCGTGGCGACGGAGTCCCTGCCTACAACCTCGCGGTCGTCGTCGACGATGCCGACCAGGGCGTCGATCAGGTGGTGCGCGGCGACGACCTGCTCAGCTCCAGCCCGGCGCAGGCTCATCTCGCCGGCCTGCTCGGGCTCGCTGCCCCGACCTACGCGCACGTGCCGCTGGTGCTGAACACGGCGGGCCAGCGCCTGGCCAAGCGCGACGGCGCCGTCACCCTGCGCGAGCTGGCCGACGCGGGGATCGACACCTTCGCGGCCATCACCGGTTCGCTGGGCCTGACCGGTCACAGCCCGGCCGACCTGCTGGACCAGTTCGATCCCGCCCACCTGCCTCGCGAGCCGTGGATCTTCGCACCACCGTCGTGACCGGACCCGCTGAGCGTGACGTTCTGGGGCCAGAATCCGCGGATTCACCCCTCAAACGTCACACTCAGCGGGAACGTTACTGCTGCTAGATCAGGCCCTTGTCGGTCAGCCACTGCTTGGCCAGGTCGGCCGGGGCCGCCTTGTCGTCGCCCTGGTTCTGGCCGTTGAGGTCGAGCAGGTCCTCGGTCGTGAGCTCCGCCGAGATGGCGTTGAGCACGTCGGTGACCTGGGAGTCGGCCTTCTCGCTGTCGATCAACGGCACGACGTTCTGCGCCGCGAACATGTTCTCCGGATCTTCCAGCGTGACCAGGTCGTTGTCCACGATGGACGGAGTCGTCGAGTAGATGTCGGCCACGTCGACCTTCCCGTCGAGGAGTGCCTTCAACGTGGCAGGGCCGCCACCGTCGCTGATCGCGGTGAACTTGACGTCGGTGATGCCGTAGAGCTTCTCCATCCCGGGGAGGCCGAACGGGCGCTCGGCGAACTCGGGGTTGGCACCCAGCTTGAGCCCGTCGATCTTCTTGAGGTCACCGATCGTCGCGACGTTGTTCTTCTGCGCGAACTCCGACGTCACGTT
>JBBSKV010000053.1:0-8593 GCA_038255955.1 Propionibacteriales bacterium | reverse complement strand
GCGTCGGCGAGTCGTAGGAGTCGTGAGCGGAGTCCAAGTTGATCGTCGGCTCGTCGTCGACCGCAGGTGCGGTGGACTCAGTGGCACCCGCGTACTCGTGCGTGGTCGGGTAACGGGTCTCCTTCGTCTCAGAACTCGGCGCGACGGGCTCGGGGGAGGCCTCCTCAGCACCCTGGGGCCGGTCGGTGGGGGCGGCCCCATCGTGGTCCGGCGTCGAAGGTGTCTGGTCCGTGCGGTCCGTGCGGTCCGTCGGCGGGACGTACGGGCGCTCTGCGAAGGGGTCGTGCGGCTCAGTCATGTCTACAGATTGTCCTCCATCACTGAGTGGCCGCTGAGAGGGACGTGTGAGTGGCAAAAGAACTGCTGTGCTCCCGGCTCACGATCGAGGTAGCCGAACCGCGTCAGATGTCGGCGGCGGGCGGCAGGGTGAGGGTGAACGTCGTGCCCTGGCCCAGGGTCGACGACGCTTCGGCGGTGCCGCCATGGCGCTCGGCGGCGCGCTGCACGATCGACAGGCCGAGCCCGGACCCGGGCAACGTGCGGGCCTCCTGCGACCGGTAGAAGCGGTCGAAGATGTGGGGCAGGTCGGCCGGTTCGATGCCGGGACCCTCGTCCACGACGGTGACGGTGCCCTCCGAGAGGGTCACGTGGACCGTGCCGCCAGGCGGACTCCACTTGGCGGCGTTGTCGAGCAGGTTGGTGACCGCACGTTCGAGCAGCTGGGCCTCGCCGACCACCATCCACGGTTCGGTGCGCGCCACGAAGTCGACCTCGAGGGCGCGCAGTCGCACCCGGGACACGGCGAGGCTGACGACGTCGGCAAGATCGAGCGGTTCGGGATCGCGCCGGACCGGCTCGTCCCGAGCGAGCTCGACCAGGTCGCCCACCAGGGTGGTGAGCTCCTCGACCTGGGAGCGCACGTCGCCCATGATCTCGGCGCGTTCGTCCTCGGTCAGCGAGCGGCCGCCCTGGCCGGTGGCCTGGCCCATCAGCTCGATGTTGGTGCGCAGACTCGTCAGGGGCGTGCGCAGCTCGTGGCCGGCGTCGGCGATCAGCTGGCGCTCGCGTGTCTGCGAGGCGTCCATCGCGGTGAGCATCGCGTTGAACGACGTGGTCAGCCGGGCGAGCTCGTCGGTGCCGGTGACTGTGATGGGTCTGAGGTCGGCTGTGCGGGCGACCCGTTCCGTGGCCGCAGTCAGACGTCGTACCGGGCGCAGGCCGTTGGCGGCCACGGCCCAACCGGCCAGGCCCGCCAGGGCGACGCCGATCGCGCTGGTCAGCAGCAAGATGATCTGCAGACGCTTCAAGGCCATGTCGATCGATTCCATGGACTGGGCCATGACCAGGGCCTCGCCGGGACCCGAGCGCACCGCCACGACGCGATAGGGCGTGCCCTTGAGCGAGGCCGTGCGGACCGACTGGCTGGTCTGACCCAGCGAGACCTCGCGTTCGGGCAGTCCGATGAACTGGATCGGGAAATTGCTGACGGCCGGGGTGCCCAGCAGGACGCCGCGACCGGACCGCAGCACGATCACCTTGATGTCGGTGAGTGCGAGAGCGCCCGGATCGGCGCCGCCCGCGAACAGGCTGCCGAGATCGGCCGTGACGCCGGCCTGGGCCCGGCGCACCATCGAGTCGTCCAGCGAGCTCTGGAACTCGGACCGCACCGTGACGTAGATCGTCGCGCTGACCAGGGTCAGCGTCGCCGCGACCGCTGCGGTGGTCAGCACGGCCACGCGCAGGGCCAGCGTCATGCGCGAGGTGAAGAACCGCAGCACCCGCAGCGAGCGGTCTCTCACGGGGGAGTTTCGCGCAGGACGTATCCGACGCCGCGCACGGTGTGGATCAGTCTGCTCTCACCCTCGGCCTCGAGCTTGCGGCGCACGTAGCCCACGTAGACCTCAAGGGAGTTGGCGGTGGTCGGGAAGTCGAACCCCCAGACCTCCTCGAGGATGAAGGTGCGCTCGAGCACGCGCTTGGGCCGCTGCAGGAACAGCTCGAGCAGGGCGAACTCCGTACGGGTCAACGACAGGGACCGTCCGCCGCGCGTGACGTCGCGGGTGCCGGGGTCGAGGGTCAGATCGGCGAAGACCAGCGGTTCCTCGTCGGCGTCTCCTGCCGACGTCCGGGCCGAACGGCGCAGCAACGAACGCAGCCGCGCCAGCAGCTCCTCGAGCGCGAACGGCTTGGTCAGGTAGTCGTCGGCTCCGGCGTCCAGCCCGTCGACGCGGTCCGAGACGGCGTCGCGGGCGGTGAGGACCAGGATCGGGACGTCGTTGCCGGCCGCACGCAGGGCGCGGGTGGCCTCCAGGCCATCCAGGCGCGGCATCATCACGTCCATGACGATGGCGTCGGGCGCCACGCGCGGGACGACGGCCAGCGCTTCGGCGCCGTCGGAGGCAAGGTCGACCGTGTAGCCGTTGAACTCCAAGGAGCGCCGCAGCGAGTCACGCACGGCGCGGTCGTCGTCGACCACGAGGATTCGCATGGACCCCAGTGTGCCGGTGCTGCCTGAGGGATTGCTGAACCGGCGCGTCGGGCGATCCGGTGTCGGCCTGGGCCGGATCAGAGTTCCAGCAGGGCACGGGCCGCTGCAGCGGCCCGTCCGCCGTAGCTGCCGCCGAAGAGCACGGCGTGCACGAGAAGCGGATGGAGCTGGTGCAGACCGACCCGGTCGTTCCAGCCGTCGGCCAGCGGGGCGACCTCGTCGTAGGCGTCGAGGACCCGCTGCAGGTGGGGGATCCCGAACAGCGAGAGCATCGCCAGATCCGTCTCACGATGGCCGCCGTGGGCGGCGGCGTCGATCATCCAGACGTCGGCATCTGCGCCCCACACGATGTTGCCGGACCACAGATCGCCGTGGATGCGTGCCGGCGGCTCGGCCGGTCCGGCGAGGTCGTGGATGCGGTGCATCGCCTGCTCGATGACGGTGGCTTCCTGGGGCTGCAGGGCCCCCCGGCTCACGGCAGCTCGCACGTACGGCATGACGCGCCTGGACGCGTAGAACTCCGGCCAGGTGGGCAGCCGGCGGTTGGGCAGGGGTGCGAGCCCGATGTAGCCGTCGACCTCGGCGCCGAAGGTGTCCGACCCGGCGGCGTGAGTGGTTGCCAGCGCGCGGCCGAACTTCTCGGCGGCATCGGTGCTGGGACGGACCGACTCGACCCACTCCAGGATCAAGCAGTCGTCGGCGGCAGCGAGCACCAGAGGAACGCGCGCGCCGTCGGCGTCACGCAGCCAGCGCATGCCGTCCGCCTCCCGGGCGAAGAACCCTTCAGGAGCCTGGGGGCGCGTCTTGATGACGGCCCCGCGTCCGTCGGTGAGACGCAGACGCGTGACGGTGCAGATGTCACCGCCGGCGACGGGTGTCGTGGAGACGACGCCGACGCCGAGCAGTGCTTCCGCCCGAGCGGCGGTTCCTGCCATGCGCGCCATGACCCAGAACCTACCGTCTCGCTCAGCGGGAGGGGGAGGCGATCAGGTCAGGCAGCCGCTCGACGAGGCCGTCGACGGTGCGCTCGATCATCGTGAGCACGTGCCGGAATCCATCCGGGCCGCCGTACCAGGGATCGGGCACCTGGTCGTCGTCCGCCGCGGCGTCAGGATCGAACTCACGGAACATGCGCACCTGGGACTGCTGCTCGACGGTCGGTGCGAGGTCGACCATGTCGGCGTGGTTGCTGGCGTCCATCGCCAGCAACAGGTCGTGCTCGGCGAACCAGTCGGCGGTGAAGGTGCGGGCGCGGTGCCGGGTGGGGTCGTACCCGGCGTCGCGCAGCGCGACGGCCGCACGCGGATCCATCGGCTCGCCGGTGTGCCACCCGCCGGTGCCGGCGGAGGCCACCTCCACCTGGTCGGCGAGTCCGGCCTGCTCGAGGCGTTGCTCGAGCACGACGTGGGCCGTGGGCGACCGGCAGATGTTGCCCAGGCAGACCAGGGCGATGCGGTAGGCGGTCACCGGCGGGTGGACGCGAACACCGAGCCGACCACGGCCTGGCTGATCGAGATCACGATCGACGCCACGACGGCCCACGCGAATCCGTTGATCATGAAGCCCAGGTCGAAGGCGTTGGCGATCGCCTCGGTGAGCAGCAGGAGCAGGGCGTTGATCACCAGCAGGGCGAGCCCCAGGGTCAGGACGATGAACGGGATCGACAAGGTCTTGATGATCGGGGCGATGAAGGCGTTGATGATCGTGAAGACCAGCCCGACCCCCAGCACGCTCAGGACGCGGTCGAGCGTGCTGGCGCCGCCGTCGCCGATCGCCATGTTGTCGCCCAGCAACCACGCCGCGAAGGCGAGGGCGACGCTGCTGACCAGCCAGGTCGAGAGGAATCGTTCCATCCGCCGATTGTGGCATCCCCCGTCGTCGGACCTCGAGGTCAAGGCTGCGGGAGCACGTCCGGCTCGACGGTGCGCGCCGTCTGGGCCAGCACGATGCCGACCAGCACCGCCACCACGCCCAGCACCTGCAGGGCGTCGAGCGACTCGCGGAACCAGCCCCACCCGAGCACGTTGGCGATCACCGGCTCGAGCATCGCGATCACCGTGACCACGGTGGCGGGCAGGTGGTTCAGGGCCAGCAGGTGCAGGAAGAACGGCACGACCGTGCCGAGCACCACGACTGCGGCCACCGCGAGCCACGGGTCCACGGTCCAGCCGTCCAGCCGGCCGAGCATGCTGGTGCGCGAGTCGAGCTCGGGGACGGTCCAGATCGGCTGCACCACGTTCATCAGCACCGTGGCGACGACGAAGGCCCACAGGATGATCCGCAGCGGATCCTCGGTGCCGACGTTGTGCTCGCCGAGCAGGAAGTAGGTCGCGAACGACACGGCGGCCAGCAGGCCCATCACCACGCCCAGGCCGTCGAAGGCCAGGCCGCTCCAGACCTGACCCACGACCGCGAGGCCGCTGAGAGCGAGCACGACGGCCAACCACATCCGTTGGTGCACCGGCTCGCGGCGCACGAAGCGCACCCAGAGGATCACCAGCACGGGGGCCAGGTACTCCAGCAGCAGCGCGATGCCCAGGGGCAGCCGGACGATCGCGATGTTGTAGGTGAGCTGCAGGGCTGCCACGCCGACCAGACCGAGGCCCACGACCAGCAGCAGCGAGGAGCCGGTGGGTGGCCGCAGCGCCGACCGGCGCACGCAGAGGGCCGCCAGCACGAACACCAGGGCGGCACCCGTGATGCGCAGGGTCGTGAAGGTCTCGGGCGTCAGGCCGGAGCCCATCGCCACCCGGGAGACGCCGCCGTTCAACCCGAACAGCACGGCCCCCGCGATCACCATCAGATACCCGAGGCGGGGCCGGGAGGTCGTCACTCCGGGATTCTGTCACCCTGCAGATCGCGCGCGGCACACGCGGGACGCGAATGGAGTCTGAGCCACCGAACGGGTAGCCTGACGGCAGGTGTGATGCCCGTCACGCCCGTGCCAGACATCGTGATCCGCCACCCATGGATCGATTGCCTGGCACCTGCTGACTTCGGCCCACGGCGATCCCGTGGCCGGCGATGGAAGAGGGAATGCATGAGTGCACCCACCGCGAGCCCACTGACCACTGATCCGTCCAGTCCGGACCATCTCGTCCAGCTGTTGACACCCCACGGTGAGCGGGTCGAGCACCCGGACTACGCCTTCGACGGCGACACCGCCGCGATCGCCTCGCTGTACCGAGATCTGGTGCTGGCCCGGCGCATCGACACCGAGGCCTTCGCTCTGCAGCGGCACGGTGAGCTCGGGCTGTGGCCGCCCGCCCTCGGCCAGGAGGCCGCACAGATCGGCTCCGCCCGCGCCATGCGCCCGCAGGACTTCGCCTTCCCCACGTACCGCGACCACGGCGTGGCGTGGGCCCGCGGTGTCACTCCGGCCCAGCTGCTGGGAGTCTTCCGCGGCACCGAGCTGGGCGGCTGGGACCCGGCCGAGCACGGCGTTGCCCTGCCGCAGATCATCATTGGCGCGCAGACCCTGCACGCCACCGGTTACGCCATGGGCCTGATCCTCGAGGGCTCTGTCGGCACCGGTGACCCCGATCGGGACGCCGCCACGATCGCCTACTTCGGCGACGGTGCCACCAGCCAGGGCGATGTCAGCGAGGCCCTCGGCTGGGCCGCCGTCTACCACGCACCGGTCGTGTTCCTGTGCGAGAACAACCACTTCGCCATCTCGGTGCCGCTGACCCGCCAGACCACCATCCCGATCGCCCGCCGAGCCGATGGATTCGGGCTGCCCGGCGTCCGGGTCGACGGCAACGACGTGCTCGCCGTCCACGCCGTGACCACCGCCGCTCTGCAGCGGGCCCGCGACGGCGAGGGCCCCACCCTGATCGAGGCGGTCACCTACCGCATGGGCGCGCACACCACGTCCGATGACCCCAACCGGTACCGCGATGGCGCCGAGGTCGAGGCGTGGAAGGCCAAGGACCCGCTCGACCGCGTCCGCGCGCTGCTGGTGTCCGAGGGCTACGGCGACGACTTCTTCGCCGAGCTCGATGCCGAGGCAGAACGCGTCGGCGCCGGCCTGCGCGAGCAGTGCGCCCAGCTGCCCGAGCCTGATCTCGGTGAGCTGTTCGATTACGTCCACGCCGAGACGACCGATGAGATCCGCGAGCAGCAGGCGGCCTACGTGGCCTGGCGCGACTCGTACGAGGGGAGCCCAGCATGAGTGGAGATGGCATGACCACGATGTCGATGGCCAAGGCCCTCAACTCCGGCCTGCGCCGGTCCATGGAGAACAACGACAAGGTCCTCGTGATGGGCGAGGACGTCGGCCGGCTCGGCGGCGTCTTCCGCGTGACGGACGGACTGCAGAAGGACTTCGGCGACGAGCGGGTGCTCGACACCCCGTTGGCCGAGTCCGGCATCGTCGGCACCGCGATCGGTCTGACCTTCCGGGGCTTCCGCCCGGTCGTCGAGATCCAGTTCGACGGCTTCGTCTACCCGGCCTACGACCAGATCGTCAGCCAGGTGGCCCGCATGCACTTCCGCAGCAAGGGTGCCGTGAAGATGCCGATGGTCATCCGCATCCCGTTCGGCGGCGGCATCGGCGCGGTCGAGCACCACTCGGACAGCCCCGAGGGCCAGTTCGCCCTCACGGCCGGGCTGAAGGTCGTCTCCTGCTCCAATCCCAACGATGCCTACTGGATGATCCAGCAGGCCATCGAGTCCGACGACCCGGTCGTCTTCATGGAGCCCAAGCGTCGGTACTGGGAGAGCGGCGAGGTCGATCTCGACGCGGCCCCCGGGTCGATGTGGTCCTCGCGGGTCGTGCGCCCGGGTCGTGACGCGACCCTGATCGCCTACGGCCCCATGGTCACGACCTGCCTGCAGTCGGCCGAGGCTGCCGCCGCCGACGGTCTCGATCTGGAGGTCATCGACCTGCGGACGTTGTCGCCGCTGGACCTGGCCCCCGTGTTCGAGTCGGTGCGGCGCACCGGGCACGCCGTCGTGGTGCACGAGGCGCAGCGCACCCTCGGCCTCGGCGCCGAGATCGCGGCGCGCGTGACCGAGGAGTGCTTCCACCACCTGGAGGCGCCGGTGCAGCGCGTCACCGGCTACGACATGCCCTATCCGCCCAGCCGGGTCGAGGACGAGTTCCTTCCCGGCCTGGACCGCATCATCGATGCGGTCGAGAACGCTCGTGAGATCGGAGCCCTCTGATGCCCCATTTCAAGCTGCCCGATGTCGGCGAGGGTCTGACCGAGGCGGAGATCATCTCGTGGAAGGTCGCCGTCGGCGATGTCGTGAAGGTCAACGACGTGCTGGTCGACATCGAGACGGCCAAGTCCATCGTCGAGCTGCCCAGCCCGTTCGCCGGTGAAGTCACCGAGCTGATGGTTTCCGAGGGCGACACGGTCCAGGTCGGCACACCGATCGTCGGCATCGGCACCACGGTCGCCGAGTCCGCTGCCGAGCCGGCGGCTGAATCGGCCTCGTCCGAGGAGGCCGCACCCGAGCGGCAGGCGATGCTGGTCGGCTACGGCCCCAGCAGCGCGGCGCCCACCCGGCGCCGGCGCACCCATGCCCGGGCCGAGTCCGCCGTCCCCGCGGTGGCCGAGCCCGCTGCGCCGACCAGGCCGATGGCGCGCCCTCCGGTGCGCAAGCTGGCCAAGGATCTCGGCATCGATCTGGCCTCGGTCCCGGCAGCCGGCGAGATCATCACGCGGGCCGACGTCGAGGCGTTCGCCGAGACCCAGACCCAGACCGTCACGGTCGCACCGACGCCGGCCAGCGGGTCCGGCGACGTGCGCGTCCCGATCAAGGGCGTGCGCAAGATGACCGCCCAGGCCATGGTGTCCTCGGCATTCACCGCTCCGCACGTCACCGAGTGGGTCACGGTCGACGTGTCCGAGACGATGCGACTGGTCGACAGCTTGCGCGCCGACCGGGCCTTCGACGGTCTGAAGGTGTCACCCACGGTGGTCGTGGCCCGGGCGGTCTGCCTGGCCATGCGTCGCACTCCGGAGCTGAACTCCTCGTGGGACGAGGCCGCCCAGGAGATCGTGCTGAAGGGATCGGTCAACCTCGGCATCGCCGCGGCCACCGATCGTGGCCTCGTCGTCCCCAACATCCGATCGGCTGACACGTTGACGATGC
>JBBSKV010000052.1:0-8647 GCA_038255955.1 Propionibacteriales bacterium | reverse complement strand
GAAGGTCTGGCCGACGTCCTGGCCACCACGGATGCACCCTGCTACGTGCTGTCCGAGCCGGCCATCGAGAGGCTCACGGGATTCCATGTGCACCGAGGCGCGCTGGCGTCGCTGGAGCGGCCCGCACCCACCCCGGTGGCTGACGTCCTGGCCGGCGCACGACGCATCGTCGTCATCGAGGATCTGTCCGACCACACCAACGTCGGCGCGATCTTTCGCTCGGCGGCCGCACTCGGCTTCGACGGTGTGCTGCTGTCGCCGCGGTGCGCCGATCCGTTGTACCGGCGCGCGATCAAGGTCTCGATGGGGGCGGTCTTTCGACTCCCGTACGCCCGGGTGGATGACTGGTACGGGGCGCCGGACCTGCTGCGAGAGGCAGGATTCACCAGCTGCGCCCTGACCGTGGGCGACGGTGCCCAGGCAATCGACGAGGTGCCGGTCGACATCGAACGTCTCGCCCTGATCGTCGGCTCCGAGGGCCACGGCCTCTCCGAGCGCTGGGAGCACGGAGCCGATCTGCGGGTGACCATCCCGATGTCCGCCGACATCGACTCGCTCAATGCGGCGGCGTCGGTGGCCGTCGCGTGCTGGCAGCTGCGGCTTGCTACAACTCCTCAGCGTCCTCGTCGACCAGGATCGTGACGGGCCAGTCGTCGGGGTAGCCGTCTGCGAGCTCTTCGTGCTGCTTGCGCAGCTTCTTGCGCGCGCGTTCGGGGACGCGGTCCCCGAAGACCGTGCCGAACAGGTGATCGGTCTCGTGCTGCAGGCAGCGCGCCAACAACCCGGTGCCGTGGAACTCGACCGGCGCCCCGGTGTGGTCGACACCGACGACGTGCGCCTGGTCGGGTCGGGCGCACTCGGTGAAGGCGCCGGGTAGCGACAGGCAGCCCTCGTCGGCCGCCTCGAGCTGACGATCCTTGCCAGCGGGCAGGGTCAGCACCGGATTGCACACGACGCCGGTGACCCGGTTCTCGTCGTCGTCCGGGCAGTCGAAGACGAACACCTTGAGATCGACGCCGACCTGGTTGGCGGCGAGGCCGACTCCATGTGCGGCGTGCATCGTGGCGACCATGTCCTGCACCAGCGTCGCGAGGTCGTCGTCGAAGACCGTGACATCGGACAGCTCGTGATGCATGACCGGCGTTCCCCAGCGCGTGATGGGACGGACGGATCCAGCTGCGGGGAGGGGGCGGGACTGTTCGCTCTCAGGCACCGCGCAAGCCTACCGACCGGGCTCGGCGTGTCGCCCAACGTGGTCGGTGACTCCGCGATCGAGCGCGGTCGGATAGCATGACGTGTGCTCATGTAACTCTGAGTTACATTCATCGTTGTTCGTCCTACCTGCATCCACCTCCCGAGGAGAGTTCCGTGGCCACCAGCAAAGACCCCATGGCCATCGGCCTGGCGGTGCTGAACCGCATCGCCAGCTCGCCGGCCATCGACAAGCTCAAGCTGCGCAAGACCACTGAACGGGCCGTCTACCACGGCACCAAGAGTGGCTTCCAGGTCGCAGCCAAGGCCGGACGGACATTTAAGCGCGTCAAGGGCTCGGGCTCACCCCGGCGGCTCAAGCGATCCAGCACCGGCGGAGTTTTCGACCTGACGCCCACCGAGGACCAGCAGATGATGGTGGACGTCATCTCCGAGTTCGCCGCCGAGGTTCTGCGACCGGGTGCGGGAGAGGCAGAGACGGCCAACAACACCTCGCAGGAGGTGTTGGCGCAGACCAACGACTTCGGGCTCACGCTGCTCAACATCCCCGAGGAGCTCGGCGGCCTGACCGAGGAACGCTCGGCGGTCACGGGCGTCCTGGTGGCCGAGGCGCTCGCTGAGGGGGACATGGGCCAGGCCGTGGCCTGCCTTGCTCCGGCGGCGGTTGCCACGGCGATCTCGCTGTGGGGCTCTGACGAGCAGCAGCAGACCTACTTGCCCGCCTTCGCCAGCGATGACGTTCCCGTCGCCGCCCTCGCGGTAGCCGAGCCCTTCCCGTTGTTCGATCCCTTCGAGCTGAGCACCAGGGCCGAGAAGACCGACACCGGTTATCGCATCAACGGCGTCAAGTCCGCCGTCGTGCGTGGCGCGGAGGCCGAGCTGTTCGTGATCGCGGTCGACCTCGGCGGCTCACCCACTCTCGTGCTGCTGGAGTCGAGCACCCCGGGGCTGAGCATCCAGGCCGACCCCAGCATGGGCCTTCGGGCCGCCGGGCTCTCGCGACTCGTGCTGACCGACGTCGACATCGCGGCCGAGGCCATCCTCGGTGAGGGGTCGCTGGAGGACTACCGCGAGTGCATCCGCCTGTCCCGCCTCGCTTGGGCCGGACTGGCTCTCGGAACCGCGAAGGCCGTGCTCGACTACGTGAAGCCTTACGTCTTGGAGCGTCACGCCTTCGGTGAGCCGATCGCGCACCGCCAGTCGGTGGCCTTCATGGTCGCCAACATCGCCATCGAGCTCGAAGGCATGCGCCTGGTGACGCTGAAGGCCGCCTCGCGCGCCGAGCAGGGCAAGAGCTGCTCGCGCGAGATCGCGCTCGCTCGACGGCTCGCCGGTGAGTACGGAATGAAGATCGGCACCGACGGCGTCCAGCTGCTCGGTGGGCACGGATTCGTCAAGGAACACCCCGTCGAGCGCTGGTACCGCGATCTTCGCGCCGTCGGCCTCATGGAAGGAGCAGTCCTCGTCTGAGGGCGGACCACATCATGATCAATCTCGAGACCCCCAAGAAGTTCCGCGCCTTCATCAAGCAGGCCAATGACGTCGCCGACACCTTCCTGCGCGCCAACTCACGCAAGTACGACCTCGCCGAGCACGAGTACCCGCAGGAGCTCGACCTGCTCGCCTCGCTGGTCGACGGTCTGGGCGACTCCGGTCAAGGCGGAGGCGCCGGCGCTGCCGGCGTGCGACGCGGCGAGGACGAGATCGTCGACAAGGCCTCCGGCAAGGGCCACAAGATCAAGAACGGCACCAACATGTCGTCGGTGCTGTCGATCATCGAGATGTGCTGGGGAGATGTCGGCCTGCTGCTGTCGATGCCGCGACAGGGGCTGGGCAACTCGGCCATCGCCTCCGTGGCCACCGACGAGCAGCTCGAGCGATTCAAGGGCACGTGGGCGTCGATGGCCATCACCGAGCCGAGCTTCGGTTCGGACTCGGCCGCCGTCACCACCACAGCCGTCAAGGATGGCGACGCATACATCCTCAACGGCGAAAAGATCTTCGTGACCGCCGGTGAACGCTCCGACTCGGTCGTCGTGTGGGCCACCGTGGACAAGAAGCTGGGTCGCGCGGCGATCAAGTCGTTCCTGATCATGAAGGACACGCCCGGCATTCGGGTGGAACGACTCGAGCACAAGCTCGGCATTCGCGCGTCCGACACCGCGGTCATCGTGCTCGAGAACTGCCGTGTGCCGGCCGAGAACCTGCTGGGCAACCCGGACGTCGACACCAAGGAAGGCTTCGCCGGCGCCATGGCGACCTTCGACAACACGCGACCGCTGGTGGCAGGGATGGCCGTGGGGTGCGCTCGCGCCGCCCTCGAGGACACCCGGCGCCTGCTGGAGAAGGCTGGCGTCGAGATCGACTACGACCGGCCCCTGGCCAGTCAGTCGCATGCTGGTGCCACCTTCATCGCGATGGAGGCGGACTGGGAGGCGGCGCTCCTGCTGACCCTGGAGGCCGCGTGGCTGGCCGACAATCGCAAGCCGAACTCGATGGAAGCCTCGATGGCCAAGGCCAAGGCCGGCCGGGTCGGCAACGAGATCACGCTGCGGTGCGTCGAGCTGGTCGGCACGCTCGGTTACAGCGAGACCGAGCTGATCGAGAAGTGGAGCCGCGACTCCAAGATCCTCGACATCTTCGAGGGCACGCAGCAGATCCAGCAGCTGATCGTGGCGCGCCGTCTGCTCGGACTCACCTCCTCGCAGCTGTTGTGAGCCGGGAGGGATCGGCGATCCCTAGACTGGGAGGCATGAACCGCGACCTGTCCGACCTCGTCGATCTGGACGTCGAGCTGGCGCGGTTCGTGCGACGCGTCCGGGTGCAGTCGCTGCGGCGGCTGGAGAGCATCCACCCCAAGCTCGACTACGGAACGTTCCTGTTCCTGATCATCATCTGCGACGCGGCTGACGGCATTCGCGGCAGCGAGCTCGCGGAAGCCCTCGGGGTGCACAAGTCGACCGCCAGCCGGGCCGTGGCCTCGCTGGAGCGGATGCATCTGGTCTCCCGAGTGCCCGATCCCGACGATGGTCGCGCCCAGCTGCTGGTGGCCGAGCCCGACGCGGCCCGTGCCCTGGAGGACTACCGGGCCTCGTCGCGAACACGGCTGAGCGAGATCCTCCGGGAGTGGACGCATGAGGAGATCGAGGCCTTCTCCCGGTCGATGGCGCGGTTGAACGACACTGCGGAGGGACTCGGCACATGAGTACCGCGGAGGGACTCGGTTGAGGATCTTCCACCTGGCGCTGCCGGACGAGTGGCGCGCCGCGGTGGCAGCGGGGGAGTACCGGGTGTCGACCCGCGGGGCCACGCTCGAGGAGGTGGGATTCATCCACTGCTCGCGCCCCGAGCAGGTCGACGGGGTGCGAAAGATGTTCTACGCCGATCTGTCTGACCTGGTCCTGCTGACGATCGACACCGATCTCCTGACGTCGCCGTGGCAGCTCGACGAGGTCCCCGGCAGCGAGCTGACCTTCCCTCACGTCTACGGCCCGATCAATCTCGAAGCGGTTGTCGATTCGGGCGCGCCCGCACCGATGTGCAAGGATCGTTCGCATGACTCAGAAGCCTGAAATCGACTTCATCGAGGGCCCCGCGCCCGCCGAGCTGCAGATCACCGACATCATCGAGGGCGATGGCCAAGAGGCCGTGCCCGGTGGCGTCGTCGACGTCCACTACGTGGGTGTCGAGTTCGACACCGGTGAGCAGTTCGACGCCTCGTGGGACCGCGGCCAGTCCGCGAACTTCCCGCTCGCCCAGCTGATCGCCGGCTGGCAGAAGGGCATCCCCGGCATGAAGGTCGGCGGTCGCCGCCAGCTGGTGTGCCCGCCCGAGCTGGCCTACGGGCCCGCCGGTGGCGGTCACCGCCTCTCCGGCAAGACCCTCATCTTCGTGATCGACCTGCTCGGCGTCGGCTGATCGACCAAATTTTGCTACCCATCGAACTGTCTTCATCCGTGAAACGGTTGGGTGGGTAGCAAAATTCGGGGAATCAGCGGAGGGCGTCGACGAGGGCGGTGACGCGCTTGACGGAGACCGGGAACGCGGTGCGCAGGTTCTGGGCCAGCAGGCTCAGCCGGAGCTCCTCCAGGGCCCAGCGCACGTGCTGGACGGTGGGGGAGAGCCTCGCCCACGGGCTCAGGTCGGCGGTGACGGCGTGGAATCGCGCCTCCAGGTCCTGAGCCGCGACCAGATCGTCGGTCAGTGGCGCGTCTAGCCTCTTGCGAGCTGCCTGCAGATAGAGCGGCAGCCGGCGCAGCTGGTCGACACCGGTGTCGCGGATGAACCCGCGGTACACCAGCCACGACAGCTGCACCCGGACGTCCTCACCAGCTTCGGTGGCCGGCAGGGGCGTGACCTCACCGAGCGCCCGCAAGGCCATCAGCACGCTCTGCACGGCCTGCTGCGTCTGCTCGTACGCGTCGGCCCGCACGACCTCGTGCAGCAAGACGAAGGACGCCTCGTCCCACACGGGGCCACCGTGCTGCACCAGCAGCGCCTCGAGCGCGGCGAGCCAGCACTCCTCGATGACCTCGGCCGCGTCGCGATGCGGCCCGGTCGAGAGCAGCAGCTTGGCGTGCAGGTCCATCGATCGTCCAAGCTGGGTGACCGGTGTGGGCAGGGCGAAGGACAACAGCCTTGCCTGGCCCTTGACCATCGCGACCTGCTGCTCAGCGGCTGTGTCGAGGATTCGGAGCGCGACCGACGACCCTTCGTCCACGAGGGCCGGGTAGCCAGTCACCTGACCCGCGGCGATCTCCTGGTCGATCGTGCCGACGTCCCAGGTGCGAATCCCTGACCTCTCCTCGCGCCGAGCCACCTGGGTCAGGTCGGCGCGCAGGTGCCCGGCGAGCTGGTCGCGCAGAGTGGCCAGATCCTTGCCGCGGCCGATCTCGTCGCCGCCCTCGATCACGCGGAAGGTGACGCGCAGGTGCGAGGGCAGTGCGGCGAAGCTGAAGTCGTCGGGGCTGATGACGGTGCCGTTGAGCAGGCGCATCTGGCGGGCGAGCTCGTCGCTGAGATCAGCGGCGTTCGGGTCCATCGCGTCGACCAGACGGGGAGCGAACTGGCCCGCGGGCACGAACTCGCGGCGCAGGCGTTTGGGCAGGGAGCGGATCAGCTCGGTGACCAGCTCGACGCGGTGACCCGGGACGTGCCAGTCGAAGGCGCGCTCGTCGACGGTTAGCAGCCGGTCGATCGGCAGGTCCACCGTCACCCCGTCGTCGTCGAGTCCGGGTTCGAAGGCGTAGGTGAGCGGGTACGACTCCCCATCGGAGTGCCACTCGCGGGGGAACTCGTCCTCCGCGTCATCGGTGTCGTGGCTGAGCATGGCGGGGTCGAAGGTCAGCAGGTCGGGCTGATCGTGTCGAGTCTTCTTCCACCAGCTGTCGAAGTGCCGCACCGACACGACGTCGGCGGGGACCCGCTGGTCGTAGAAGGCGTAGAGCGTCTCGTCGTCCACCCGGAGGCCGCGGCGGCGCAGGCGCTCCTCCAGCTCCTCGACCCGGGCGATCATGCGCTGGTTGGCGTCGTAGAACGCGTGGTGGGTGCGCCACTCGCCCTGCACGAGCGCGTGCCGGATGAACAGGTCCCGCGACACCACCGGGTCGACCCGGCCCAGCTGCACCAGCCGATCGGCGACGATCGGCACGCCGAACAGCAACAGCTTCTCGTGCGCCATGGCAGAACCACGCTTCGAGGACCAGTGCGGTTCGCTGTAGGACCGGTTGATCAGGTGCCCACCCGCGCGCTCGACCCATTCCGGGTCGATCTTCGCCGCGGTGCGACCCCACAGCCGGCTGGTCTCGACCAGCTCGCCGACCATCACCATGCGAGGAGGCCTCTTGGCCAGCCCCGAGCCGGGGAACACCATGAACTTGGCCTGCCGGGCGCCGAGGAACTCACGTCCGTCCAGCTCGCGCAGTCCGATGTGCGACAGCAGCCCCGACAGCAGTGCCTGATGGACCAGGTCGGGATCCGATCCGATCGACCCGGGCTTCAGCCCGAGCTCCTTCGCGGTGCGGCGCAGCTGGGAGTGCACGTCCTGCCACTCACGGATCCGCAACCAGTGCAGGAACTCGTCGCGGCACAACCGTCGAAACGCCGAGCTGGACAGCTCATCGCGCTGCTCGCGGATGTAGCGCCACAGCGTCAGGTACGACAGGAAGTCCGAGTCGGGTTCGCGGAACCGGCTGTGCTTCTCGTCGGCGGCCTGCTGCTTCTCCAGCGGTCGCTCGCGCGGATCCTGGATCGACATCGCCGACACGATGACCAGCACGTCCGCGAGGCACCCCAGCCGGTCGGCAGCCAGCAGCATGCGGGCGAGCCGGGGATCGGTCGGCAACGTCGACATCCGGCGACCAATCTTGGTCAGGTGGCTGCCCCCGCTCCGGGAGGTGTCGAGGGCGCCCAGCTCGTAGAGCAGATTGCGGCCGTCGCTGACCGCGCGTGAGTCCGGCGGGTCGAGGAACGGGAAGTCCGCGATGTCACCGAGGTCCAGGGAGGCCATCTGCAGCAGGACGGACGCCAGGTTGGTGCGCTGGATCTCCGGGTCGGTGAACTCGGGCCGACCGTCGAAGTCCTCCTCGGAGTACAGCCGGATGCAGATGCCGTCGGCCACGCGGCCGCACCGGCCGGCACGCTGGGCGGCGCTGGCCTGCGAGATCGGCTCGATCGGCAGCCGTTGCACCTTGAGCCGCTGGCTGAACCTCGAGATGCGGGCGACACCGGTGTCGATCACGTAGCGGATGCCGGGCACCGTCAGGGAGGTCTCGGCCACGTTGGTGGCCAGCACGATGCGCCGGCCCGGGTGGTTGCTGAAGATCTTCTGCTGGTCCGCCGCAGCGAGACGTCCGTACAGGGGCAAGATCTCGGTTCGGGGGTACTTGCGGCCGGCCAGGTGGTCGGCAGCGTCGCGGATCTCGCGCTCGCCGGAAAGGAAGACCAGGATGTCGCCGCTGGTCGGCAGCTCGGCGACGGCCTCGGCGATGGCGTCGAGCTGATCATCGGCACCCGTCTCGGCCGGCGGCCGGTAGCGCACCTCCACGGGGTAGGTGCGCCCGCTGACCTCGATGACCGGGGCGTCGAACATCTCCGCGAACCGGTCGACGTCGATCGTGGCGGACGTGATCACGACCTTGAGGTCGGGGCGGCGGGGGAGCAGCTGCTTGAGGTAGCCCAGCAGGAAGTCGATCGACAGCGACCGTTCGTGCGCCTCGTCGATGATGACCATGTCGTAGCGGGACAGCTGCCGATCGCGCTGCAGCTCGGCCAGCAGGAGTCCGTCGGTGACCAGCCGGATCGCCGTGGTGGCGCTTGTCTGGTCGTCGAAGCGGACGGCATAGCCGACCTCGGCGCCCAGCTCGACCCCGCACTCCTCGGCGATCCGCTTGGCGACGCTGCGGGCGGCGATGCGCCTCGGTTGGGTGTGGGCGAT
>JBBSKV010000051.1:0-8861 GCA_038255955.1 Propionibacteriales bacterium | reverse complement strand
GCGGTGCCTGACGATGCAGGCTGCCGGGACATTCCTGCCGTTCGTGGCCCGTCGGATGGACACCGGCGCGATCATCGGGATGACGACCTTCCTCAACGTCGTGACCGAGGACCGGCACGTCGAGATCGGGAACACCTGGAATGCCGTCTCGGCCCAGCGGTCCGGCACCAACACCGAGAGCAAGCTGTTGCTGCTCGACCACGCCTTCCACACACTGGACTGCATCGCGGTGGAGTTCCGCACCCACTGGCTCAACCAGCAGTCGCGCCGCGCGATCGAACGCCTCGGCGCCAAGGCCGACGGAGTGCTCCGCAATCACCGTCTGATGCCCGACGGCAGCCTGCGCGACACCGCGGTCTACTCGATCCTGCCGCACGAGTGGCCCGCCATCCGTGCCGAGCTGCAGCGTCGGCTCCGGTCCCGATGAGCGCTGCCTGACGTGCGCAGCACCGCGTCGATCCTGCACCTGGACCTGGACGCCTTCTTCGCTGCCGTCGAGCAGCGGGACAAGCCCTCGCTGCGCGGGAAGCCGGTCATCGTGGGCGGCGTCGGCAGCCGAGGCGTCGTCGCCACGGCGTCGTACGAGGCGCGACGGTACGGCGTGCGATCGGCCATGAGCATGGCCGAGGCGAGGTCGCGCTGCCCTCATGCCGCCTTCCTGTGGGGACGGTTCGACGCGTACCGCGAGAGCAGCCGCCTGGTCATGGAGCAGCTGACCGAGCTGTCGCCGCTCGTGGAGCCGCTGTCGCTCGACGAGGCGTTCGTCGACCTCGCCGCTGCCCCGCACGGCCACGTCGTCGACGTCGAGGCACTGGTCGAGCGCCTGCGGGCGGACATCACCCGGGTCACCGATGGTCTGACGGCTTCGGTCGGGGTCGCGTCGTCCAAGCTGATGGCCAAGATCGCCAGCGAGATCAACAAGCCCGACGGAGCCTGCATCGTGGCGCCCGGGACCGAGCTGGACGTCCTCGGGCCGATGAAGGTCACGGCGATTCCCGGCGTTGGGCCGGCCACGGCGGCGCGGCTGCGCCAGGCCGGTGTGCAGACGATCGACGACTCGCGGCGGCTCGGCGAGGACGAGCTCGTGCGTCTCCTGGGGCAGGCGTCGGGACGATCGTTGTTCCGCATGGCGCGGGCCGACGACGACCGACCCGTGGTCTCCGATCGGGAGACCAAGTCGATCAGCATCGAGGACACCTTCGAGGTCGACGTGGTCGATCGCGAGCGGCTGGGGCGCACCGTCGACCAGATGAGCCGCTCCGTGGCCGGGAAGCTGACCGGCGGCAATCTGTCGGCGCGCACCGTCACGCTCAAGGTGCGGCACCACGACTTCGAGACCCACACCAAGTCGTTCACGCTGCCCGGCCCGACCGACAGCTTCCGCGTCGTCACCGAGACCGCCCAAAGGCTGCTCGCCTCGATCGACCTGCGAGGCGGACTGCGGCTGATCGGGGTCGGGGTCAGCGGACTCACCGACTGGGTCCAGGACGATCTGTTCGAGCAGAGCGCTCCCCTGCAGCTCAAATCCGAACCCGCACTCGAGCCGGACGCAGCCGGCGAGCCGGTCAGCTATCGAGCCGGCATGGACGTGCACCACGACCTGCACGGCGACGGCTGGGTCTGGGGCGCCGGCCTCGGGCGGGTCACCGTGCGATTCGAGACCCGCCACACCGCGCCGGGCCCGGTGCACACCTTCGCCACCGAGGACGCTGATCTACGGCCGGGACACACCTATACGGTCGAGTCATGAGCGCTGCCACTCCCCCTCCAGTCGCCGAACGCCGGCCCATCACGCGGATCCACCACGGCGACGAGGTGGTCGACGACTACGAGTGGCTGCGCGACAAGGACGACCCGGCCACGATCGCCTACCTCGAGGCCGAGAACACCTACGCCGACGCCGCCGCCGAACATCTCGAACCCCTTCGTCAGCAGATCTTCGACGAGATCAAGGCCCGCACCCAGGAGACCGACCTGTCGGTCCCGGTGCGACGTGCCGGCTGGTGGTACTACGCCCGCACCGTCGAGGGCAGCCAGTACGCGATCCGCTGCCGGTGCCCCATCGCCGACGCCGACAACTGGACGCCGCCGGAGCTGGTGGCCGACACTCCGATCGACGGCGAGGAGGTGCTGCTGGACTCCAACATCGAGGCCGAGGGGCACGAGTTCTTCTCGCTCGGCGCCTTCAGCATCAGCGACGACGAGAACTTGGTGGCCTGGTCGGTCGACACCACGGGCGACGAGCGCTACACGATCCGGATCAAGGACCTGCGCACCGGCGAGGTGCTGGGCGACGAGATCACCGGCGCCAGCGCCGGCGCCACCTGGTCGGCCGATGCGAGCCACCTGTTCTACACGACCGTCGACGACGCCTGGCGGCCTCATCAGGTCTGGCGCCACACGCTGGGCGGGGCCGGCGACGACGTGCTCGTGTTCGAAGAGGAGGACGAGCGGTACTTCGTGGGCATCGGGCGCACCCACTCCGAGAAGTTCCTGGTCATCGGCCTGTCGTCCAAGGTCACCAGTGAGTACCGCGTGCTCGAGGCCGATCAGCCCGAGGGCGAGTTCCGCACCGTGCTCCCCCGCCGCGACGGCGTCGAGTACTCCCTGGAGCACGCCGTCATGGGTGGCGACGACGTGTTCCTGGTGCTGCACAACGACGGCGCCCTCAACTTCGAGCTCGCGTCGACACCGGTCAACCAGCCCGGCGAGCTGACCGTGCTGGTTCCCGGCAGCGACACGACCCGTCTGGAGGACATCGACGTCTTCGCGCGGTGGGTCGTTCTGTCGTACCGCCGGAACGCTTTGGCGCGCATCGCGATCCTGCCGATCACCGACACCGGGCTGGGAGAACCGCACGAGATCGACTTCGGCGAGGAGCTGTTCACCAGTGGCATGGGCGCCAACGCCGAGTGGGATCCGCCCCTGCTGCGCATGGGCATGGGATCGTTCGTCACCCCGTCGTCGGTCTACGACTACGACGTGGCAGCCGACGAGCTGGTGCTGCGCAAGCAGATGCCGGTGCTCGGCGGCTACGACCCCGCCGACTACGAGCAGCACCGCACCTGGGCCACGGCCGACGACGGCACCCAGGTGCCGGTCTCGATCGTCTGCCGGGTCGACACGCCCCGCGACGGCACCGCGCCGGGTCTGATCTACGGCTACGGCTCCTACGAGGCCAGCATGGACCCGGGCTTCTCCGCCATGCGGCTCTCGCTGCTGGATCGCGGATTCGTCTTCGCGATCGCGCACGTCCGCGGGGGCGGCGAGCTGGGCCGGCACTGGTACGACGACGGCAAGATGCTGCACAAGCGCAACACGTTCACCGACTTCATCGCCGCCTCCCGACATCTGGTCGCCGAGGGATGGACCAGCGCGGACCGCCTGGTGGCCGAGGGCGGCAGCGCCGGCGGCCTGCTGATGGGCGCCGTGGCCAATCTCGCGCCGGACGCCTACTGCGGCATCGTCGCCTCGGTGCCGTTCGTGGACGCCCTCACCACGATCCTGGATCCCGAGCTGCCGCTCACCGTCATCGAGTGGGACGAGTGGGGCGATCCCCTGCACGATCCCGAGGTCTACGCCTACATGAAGTCGTACACCCCGTACGAGAACGTCGGCGCGCACGCGTACCCGGCGATCCTCGCCGTCACGAGCCTGCACGACACCCGCGTCATGTACGTGGAGCCGGCCAAGTGGGTCGCGCGTCTGCGCGCCACGGCCACCGGCGACGGTCAGGTGCTGCTCAAGACCGAGATGCACGGCGGTCACGGCGGCGTCAGCGGACGCTACGCCTCGTGGAAGGAACGCGCCTGGGAGCTGGCGTGGATGATTGACGTCGCGACCGAGGAGCGCAGCGACGAGCGTCGCGGCGCGCCAGCGGACGCGTGAGCGTCCCACGCCGTAGGCGTCCTCCTGCGAGGCGTGGTGAGTCGACAGGCTCGGCCGTGTCCCCAGTAGCACGGGCTACCTAAGAACCCACTGAGAGCGGAATCCCCCCGGTGTCATCTGCGTTGTGATGGTTACAGACCACACACGGTCGCACCACAATGGGGAGGCGCCAGGTGAGTACCACCAGCAAGAGCACCAGCACCGAGGGCAAGGACAGCGTCGGCATGTACCTCGCCGAGATCGCTCGTACACCCCTGCTCGACGCCGAGCGTGAAGTCGAGCTCAGCAAGACCATCGAAGCCGGCCTGATGGCCCGCCACCTGCTCGACACCGGACGGATCGGTCGCCGCAAGGGCGGCGCACCGAAGTCCGCCACCGAAGAGGAACTGACGTGGATCGCTGAGGACGGCGAGCAGGCCCTCCCGGAGTTCATCGCGGCCAATCTGCGCCTCGTGGTCTCGATCGCCCGCAAGTACGGACGTTCGGCCATGCCCATGCTGGATCTGGTCCAGGAGGGCAACACCGGTCTGATCCGGGCGGTTGAGAAGTTCGACTACGCCAAGGGCTTCAAGTTCTCGACCTACGCCACCTGGTGGGTCCGGCAGGCCATCACGCGCGGCATCGCCCAGCAGGCCCGCGTCGTGCGGCTCCCGGTGCACGTCGTCGAAGAGCTCAACCAGGTCACGGCTGCGCGTCGCAACCTCGAGCGCCAGCTCGGCTACGATCCCGAGCCGGCCGAGGTGGCCCTCGAGCTCGGCATGGGCGTCGAACGGGTCATCGACCTAATGGCCTGGGGTCGCGACCACGTGAGCCTGGACTCCCCCGTCGACGAGGACGGCGACACCTCGCTGGGCGACCTGATCGCTCGCGAGACGGCACCTGGCCCGGACAACCAGATCATCAGCGCGGAGACGCGCGATCTGATCGCCAGCCTGGTCGGCCACCTCGGTGACCGTGAGGCCGACATCGTACGGGCCCGCTACGGCCTGCTCGACGGTCGTCAGCAGAAGCTCGCCGACATCGGCAAGCGGCACGGCATCTCGGCCGAGCGGGTTCGTCAGCTCGAGCGGGAGGCCCTCACCAAGCTGCGCCGGATCGCCGATCCGGACCTCGCGGCCTAAGAAGCGGAGGACGAAGCGCCCGAAGAGGGCGTGTTCAGCTCGACGAGCCGGTGCCACACGTCCTCGACGTGCCCCTCCAGCTCTTCGACGGGGCCGGTGTTGTCGATCACCAGATCGGCGACGCCGGCCCTTTCCTCACGCGTGGCCTGCGCCGCGATGCGCGAACGCGCATCCTGCTCGGACATGCCCCGCTGATCGATCAGACGCTCCACCTGCACGTGCTCGGGCAGATCGATGACCACGACGACGTCCATCCGATCGGCAGCGCCCATCTCGACCAGCAAGGGGTTGTCGTGCACGACGATGGCGTCATTGGCCACCGAAGACGCGATCTGCGCCGCGTGCTCGATGATCGCAGTGTGCGTGATCGCCTCAAGATCGCGTCGAGAGCTCTCCTCGGCGAAGACGATCGAGCCCAGCGCCGGACGGTCGAGGGTCCCGTCCTCGAGCACCACCTGGTCGCCGAAGCGCTCCACGATGGCCGCCAGAGCCGGTGTTCCTGGTTCGACGACTTCGCGAGCCAGCTTGTCGTAGTCGATCACCACGGCACCGAGCCGAGCCAGCTGGGCACTGACGGTGCTCTTGCCCGAGCCGATGCCGCCGGTGAGTCCTACGATCAGCGCCACAAGGAAGGCCGTCAGCCCGTGGCGGAGGAGCCGTAGGTCGTGACGTGCACGTGATCCATGTGGTTGGCCGTGGCCCCGCCACGATCCGACATGCCGCGCCAGGCGCCTGACGTGGACGGCCGCCAGATGCGCTGGCGCCAGATGAGGTACTCGATGCCAAGCTCGGCCCGGTTCTTCATGAGGTAGTCAGCGATCTGCGTGCCGACGACCGGCGAGATCATGATGTCCAGCGCCTGACCGGTGGCGTGCTCGCCGCGACCAGCAAGTCCACCGTAGGCCGTGACCTGCGGGAACTTGGCGCAGACTGCGCGGAGCACCTTGACCGTGTCGGGCTGGAGCCCGTTTTCAGAGCCCGTGGGGCACGGTGCGGTGCCCAGCGGCGGCTCGGGCACGGGGGGCTGATCGACGGCCAGATCGCTCGAGGCGATCCAGCGGGGTGCGCCCTTGTGCATGATCTGGGTCCAGTCGCCGGCAGTCTCACCAGTGACATCGACCGAGTCGCGGAATCCCACCGACGCCAGCTCTGGCGAGTCGCCGTCAGAGTCGGCCAGCACGGGGGTCTTCTTCTTCGCGTACATCAGACCGGTGATCTGCGCCTCGACCGCAGTGTCGTTGGGCAGGGGCGGGCGCTCCGCGTCGCGGCTCACGGTCGTGGGCGGCTCGGCCTCGGCGGCTGCGAGCACATCGACGCGGGAGGCCACGGCAGACGCCACAGGCTCGGCGATGGGGGCACCGTCGTCGTCGACGACCACGGCCACGGCGGCGCCGAGCATCGCCAACAGACCGAGACCGGGGACTACAGCGCGCGCGACGGAGATTCGACGACGTCTGCGCTTGAGCGCGGCGTGTCGATGACCGGGTGCTGCCACGGGGGAACCGCCTACAGGTGGGGGATGTCCTGACGTGCCTTGGGGGCACCGGGGGGAAGACCGTCCAGTCAACCATACTGGACCTCAGACATCACGCCAGCCAGCGACACCCCTCGGGGCAGACGTGACCCATCTCTCTTGCCGCCCCCCTGATCTGCCCCGAAAGGGAGGTTCACGCCGTGCCTGACGTGCAGATCCACTCGGCCGCCGCGAGCGAGGGCGGGCAGCGTCGTGCCGCCGGAGCGCTGGCCTCCATGGGTGCGCGCGACGGGGACCGGGTCGTGCTCGCCGTTTCCGGCTCGGCCACCTACGTGGACGTGGTTCTCGGGGCCACTCGTTGCGGAGTGGTCCCCGTGCCGCTCGATCCCCGCCTCACCGACCACGAGCTCGACCGCATCATCCGCGACGTCGAACCACTTCTCGTCATTCGCAGCAGCGAAGACCTCGAGGCGCTGCTGGACGGACCGGAGCAGGCGCTGGCTCCGTGGCCCCGGTGCCGGCCCATGCACTTCACGTCCGGCACGACCGGACAACCCAAGGGTGTCTGGTCCGGGCTGCTGTCCCCGTCGGATGCGGAGTCGCTGGCCCTGGAGGAGCGGGACCTCTGGGGCTTCGCCTCGGACGACATCGACCTGATCGTCTCCCCCGTCTACCACTCGGCGCCGCTGCGCTTCGCGACCGGAACGCTGCTGGCTGGTGGATCAATCGCGG
Source organism: Propionibacteriales bacterium (assembly GCA_038255955.1). Taxonomy (GTDB): domain Bacteria; phylum Actinomycetota; class Actinomycetes; order Propionibacteriales; family Nocardioidaceae; genus Aeromicrobium. The sequence goes on along the minus strand of JBBSKV010000051.1, from coordinate 1,646 downwards.
TGCTGCCGAGCTTCGACGCCGCCACGCTCGTCGAGACGATCGAGACGCTCTCGCCCACCTCGATGTTCTGCGTGCCAGCACACCTGCAGAGACTGTTCGCTCACCTCGACGCGACTGGCGACCAGCTCGACGCCTCTTCGTTCCGGCTGGTGGCCCACGCCGGTGCGCCCTGCCCTGCGCCGGTGCGCCAGCGGGCCCACGAGCTGTTTGGCACGGACGCAGTCTGGGAGTTCTACGGATCGACCGAGGGCCAGTTCACCGCCTGCTCGGCTGATGACTGGAACCGGCACCCCGGGACCGTCGGTCGCGCCCGTCCCGGTCGCACCATCACCGTCGATGATGAGGACCTGCTGTGGTGCGCGGTCCCGCCGTGGGCACGTTTCGAGTACTGGAACGACCCGGCCAAGACGGCGGCGGCGTGGCGTCAGACGCCCGCGGGCCCTGCGTTCACGGTGCGCGACTTGGGCAGGGTCGAGAACGGACTGGTCTACCTGGACTCGCGCCGTGAGGATCTGGTGATCAGCGGCGGCGTCAACGTGTATCCCGCCGAGGTCGAAGCGGCGCTGGAGGATCTCGACGGACTGGTCGAGGTGGCCGTCTTCGGTCGCGCCGACGATCAGTGGGGACAGCGAGTGTGCGCCGCGTACGTCGGCGACGTCAGCGAGGACGCCCTGCGAGCCCGTGCTGTCGAGCGGCTCGCGCCGCCCAAGCGACCCAAGACCTGGGAACGACTCGACGCGCTCCCCCGGACCGCGACCGGAAAGGTGCGCCGGACCGAGCTTGCGAGGCCCGAGGGCGCCCCGCGCCCGACCGGTCGAGCAGGTTGAGGTGCGAGGCCGCCTGCGGGCGAGCCTCGAAACCTCGTGAGCCAACCATGAGTGGTGACGCTCAGGCCACCACCCCACAGAACGTGCGCCGGTACTGCTGAGGGGTGGTCCCCCGGTGCGCAGCGAAGTGGTGGCGCAATGTCGCGGCGTTGCCGAAGCCGACCCGGTGCGCGATCTGCTCGACCGACAATCCCGAGTTCTCCAACAGCTCCTCGGTCAGCGCCACCCGCTGGCTGGTGAGCCACTGCAACGGCGTCGTCCCGGTCTCGTCGCGGAACCGACGCGCGAAGGTGCGCGCCGACATGTGGGCGCGGGCGGCCAGCCGATCAACGCTTAGCGTCTCGTCGAGGTGCTCGGTCATCCAGTCCAGCAACGGTGCGAGCGTCTCGACGTCGGTGCTCTGCACGGGGGTTCGGACGAACTGGGCCTGCCCGCCGTCGCGATGCGGGGGAACCACGATGCGCCGGGCGGCGGTCGCGGCCACCTTGGCGCCGAAGCGCCGACGCATCAGGTGCAGCGAGGCGTCGAGGCTGGCCGCCGAGCCGGCGCCGGTCAAGATGGTGCCGTCCTCGACGTAGAGGACGTCCGGTCGCACGATGACCTCCGGGTACATGCGGGCCAACAGTGCGCCATGGCGCCAGTGAGTCGTGCACTCACGACCGTCGAGAAGGCCGGCCGCGGCCAATGTGAACGTGGCCGAGCAGTGCGCGAACACCGTGGCCCCACGCTGGTGGACCGACCGAGCGACGTCGAGCACGGCCGGGTCGTGGTCGAGGAAGTCGAATCGGGGCGAGAAGCACACCAGGTCGGCGTCCTCGG
>JBBSKV010000050.1:0-8864 GCA_038255955.1 Propionibacteriales bacterium | reverse complement strand
TGGCCGGCGTGCCGATCGCGGTCAAGGACATCGTCGCCACCCGCGGCGTGCCCACGACCTGCGGCTCGAAGATCCTCGAGGGCTGGATCCCGCCGTACGACGCCACCGTCGCGGCACGGCTCAAGGCGGCCCGACTCCCGATGCTGGGCAAGACCAACATGGACGAGTTCGCGATGGGCTCGTCCACCGAGCACTCCGCGTACGGGCCCACCCGCAACCCCTGGGACACCTCGCGCGTGCCGGGCGGCTCCGGTGGCGGCTCGGCCGCGGCCGTCGCCGCCTTCGAAGCGCCACTGGCCATCGGCACCGACACCGGCGGATCCATCCGTCAGCCGGGTGCGTTCACCGGCACGGTCGGCGTGAAGCCGACCTACGGTGCCGTCAGCCGGTACGGCCTGGTGGCCATGGCCAGCAGCCTGGACCAGGCCGGTCCCGTGACGCGGACCGTGCTGGACGCCGCGCTGCTGCACGAGCTGATCGCGGGTCACGACCCGCTGGACTCCACCAGCATCACGTCACCGCCGGCCGCGGTCGTTGCCGCCGCCCGGCGCGGCGAGCTGAGGGGTCTGAAGATCGGAGTCATCCGCGAGCTCAACGGCAGCGCGGACGGGTCCGGCGGCGGGTTCCAGCCCGGCGTCCGCGCCCGGTTCGACGAGGCGATCGAGCTGCTCACCGGCGCGGGTGCCGAGGTCGTGGAGGTGTCGATCCCGAGCCTGGAGTACGCCCTCGCGGCCTACTACCTGGTGATGCCCAGCGAGGCGAGCAGCAACCTGGCCCGCTTCGACGCCATGCGGTACGGCCTGCGGGTCAGCCCGGACGGCGTCGACAGCCCCAGTGCCGAGCAGGTCATGGCCGCCACGCGCGACGCCGGCTTCGGCGACGAGGTCAAGCGCCGCATCATCATCGGCACCTATGCGCTCTCCAGTGGCTACTACGACGCCTACTACGGCTCGGCGCAGCAGGTTCGCACGCTGCTGGCGCGCGACTTCGCTGCCGCCTTCGACGGACTCGACGTGCTGGCCTCGCCCACGGTGCCCACCACGGCGTACCCGCTGGGCGACAAGCTCGACGATCCGCTGGCCATGTACCTGGGCGACATCGCGACCCTGCCGGCCAATCTGGTCGGCATCCCGGGTCTGTCGCTGCCGATCGGTCTGGCCGACGAGGACCAGCTGCCGGTGGGCATGCAGTTCCTGGCACCGGCGACCGCCGACGACCGCCTGTACAACGTGGCCGCGGGTCTGGAGACCCTGCTCGAGGACACCTGGGGTGGAGTGCCCCTGCTGGCCCGAGCGCCCGAGCTGTCCGCGCACTCTGGAGAGGTCAGCCGATGAGCACGTCCACCGAGACGCCGATGGTGCCGTTCGACGAGGCGATCACGCGGTACGACCCCGTGATGGGCCTGGAGATCCACATCGAGCTGAACACCGCGACCAAGATGTTCTGCGGCTGCCCGGCCGGGTTCGGCGCCGAGCCCAACACCCAGGTGTGCCCGGTGTGCCTGGCGCTGCCGGGCGCCTTGCCGGTCGTCAACGCCAAGGCCGTCGAGTCGGCCATCCGCATGGGACTGGCCCTCAACTGCGAGATCGCTGCGTGGTGCCGGTTCGCTCGCAAGAACTACTTCTATCCCGACATGCCCAAGAACTTCCAGACCTCCCAGTACGACGAGCCCATCGCCTTCGACGGGTACGTCGACGTCACGGTGGTCGACGAGAAAGCCGGCGACAGCGAGGTCTTCCGCATCCAGATCGAGCGTGCCCACATGGAGGAGGACACCGGCAAGGCGTTGCACGTCGGTGGGTCCACGGGTCGCATCCACGGCGCAGACCACTCGCTGGTCGACTACAACCGTGCCGGCATCCCGCTGATCGAGATCGTCACCCGCACCATCGAGGTGCCGGCTGCCAAGGCGCCCGCCGTGGCGCGCGCCTTCGTCTCGCACATCCGCGACCTGATCGGTGGCCTGGGTGTCTCGGACGTCCGCATGGATCAGGGCTCGCTTCGCGCCGACGTCAACCTCTCGCTCAAGCCGACCGGATCGGACACTCTCGGCACTCGTTCGGAGACCAAGAACGTCAACTCGTTCCGATCGGTCGAGCGTGCGGTGCGGCACGAGGTCTCACGGCACGCCGGCATCCTCGACGGCGGCGGATCGGTGCTGCAGGAGACCCGCCACTTCCAGGAGAACACCGGCACCACGCTGCCGGGCCGCGAGAAGTCCGACGCCGACGACTACCGCTACTTCCCGGAGCCAGACCTGGCCCCCGTCTCGCCGTCGCGCGAGTGGGTCGAGGAGCTGCGGGCCACGCTGCCCGAGCCGCCGGCCGAGCGCCGGGCCCGGCTGCAGCAGGAGTGGAAGTTCAGCGACCTGGACATGCGGGACACGATCGGTGCCGGTGCGCTGGACCTGATCGCCGCCACGATCGAGGCCGGTGCCACACCGCAGACGGCCCGCAAGTGGTGGCTGGGCGAGATGGCCCGTCGCGCCAACGAGCAGGGCGCCGATCTCGACACGCTCGGCATCACACCCGATCAGGTGGCGCAGATCCAGGCCCTCATCGACGCGGGCCGCATCAACGACAAGCTGGCCCGCCAGGTCTTCGACGGCGTCATCGCCGGCGAGGGGACGCCGGAGGAGGTCGTCGCCGCTCGTGGCCTCGAAGTCGTCTCGGACGACGGTGCTCTGGGTGGGGCGGTCGACCGCGCCATCGAGGGCGATCCGGACGCAGCCCAGAAGGTGCGCGACGGCAAGGTCGCCGCGGCCGGTGCGCTGATCGGTGCGGTGATGAAGGAGATGCGCGGTCAGGCCGACGCTGCCCGAGTCCGCGAGCTGTTGATGGAGAAGCTCAGCTGACTTCGGCGAGCAGCAGGTGCAGCTCGCGCAGCACCTCGGCCGGGCGCTCGACTGGGATGAAGTGGGTGGCGTCGAGGCGCAGGTAGCGCGAGTGCTTGATGCGCTGCGAGGCCGAGAGCACGTCCCGCGCGCCGGTGAGCACGTCCCAGCGACCAGCCACGAACGTCACCGGTACGGCGATGCTCGACAGCGGGACCCGGCCGTGCTTCGTCACGCTCAGGGCGAGCTTGGCGTACCACGCCGGGTGCGTCATGAAGAACTCCTGCATCAGGTCGCGCAGGGCGGCCGTGTCGGCCGTGGGGTTGATCAGCCGGCTGCGGCGCAGCATGTTCGAGGTCAGGTTGGTCCACGGGATGCGGCGCGTCACGGGCGCCAGCGGGTGTCCAGCAACGGTCGCCGCCCGGGTGATGCTGGTCATCGTGAATCGAGACGCGATGCGTGGAACGCGCAACGGCGCCAGCATGGTCGAGAAGGTGTTGCCGGGGACCCCGGCTACCGCCAGGATGCCGAGCACCCGCTCGGGATGGCGCACCGCGAGCTCGAAGGCCACGGTCACGCCGACCGACCAGCTGGCGACCACGGCCGACTCGACGCCCGCGTCGTCCATGATCGCCAGAGCGTCCTCCACGAAGGCGTCCAGATCGACCCTTCCGTCGACCGGCCGGGCCGAGCCGCCGACACCGCGGTGGTTCCACCCGATCACGTGCACGCCACAGTCGGGTTGCAGCAGCGCCGGCCAGGCATACGGGTTGGTGCCCAGACCATTGGACAACAGCACGGTCGGGCCCTCCGCGCCATTGGACCAGGCCCGCAGTCGGGTGCCGTCCGCGCTGGTCACGTCGTGGTAGCGCAGCCGGGCAGCGGGAGTTGTCACAAGCGTCGATTCTGGCACGTCAGGAGGCAGGGCGCTTCGTGTTTCGTAGGGTTGGACCATGACTGCGACTCCGGCACCCGTGGCTCGGACCGCCGACCTCGTCCTGGAGGGCGGGGGAGTCAAGGGCATCGCTCTGGTGGGATCTGCCGTCGCGCTCGCCGAGAACGGCTACACCTTCGCTCGCGTCGCCGGGTCGTCGGCCGGCGCCCTGGTCGGGGCGATCATCGCGGCGATGCAGCGTGCCGGCGAACCGATGAGCCGGGTCGACGACATCATGCGCACGCTCGACTACACCGAGATGCTGGATCGTCGAGGCCTGAGTCGGGCGTTCTCGTGGTGGCCGACGTTGGCCAACGGTCTCGGCATCCTGTTCCACCAGGGCATGTACCGCGGCCAGTACCTGGAGGACTGGACGCGGGGCGTCCTCGCCGATCTGGGGGTGCGCTCCTTCGGTGACTTCGCATTCGACGACCCCGGTTCGGCCATGCCGCCGGAGCGGTCCTTCCGGCTCGTCGTCACCACCAGCGACCTGTCGCGGCAGCGGCTGGTGTTCCTGCCGTGGGACCTGGTGGACTACGGCCTGGCGGCCGACAACTTCTCGGTCGCGCGTGCCGTGCGCGCGTCGTCGGCCATCCCGTTCATGTTCGAGCCGTCGACGCTCAGGGGGCGGTACGGCACCTCGACCTTGGCCGACGGGTCGCTCCTGCGCAGCTATCCGATCGAGATCTTTGATCGCGACGACGACCAGCCCAGCCGGTGGCCCACCGTCGGGGTGCGGCTGAGCTCGCCGTGGGACGAGCAGGCACTGGCCAAGCCGGTCACCGGTCCGATCTCGCTGATCTCGAGCCTGATCTACACGACCGTCGACTCCACGCAGGTGCGGCACGTGAGTGATCCGATCAACGTGGAGCGGAGCATCTTCGCCAAGCCCAAGGGCGTGCGATGGACCGACTTCGACCTGACGGCGCAGCAGCAGCAGACCCTGTTCGACTCGGGCTACGAGGCAGGACTGAAGTGGCTGGAACAGCACCCCGACGGCGCTCCCACCCGGCCGCCGGAGGATCACCCCGGTCAGATCAACGTGAGCTGATCGCTGCGACGGCAGCCGTGATCAGGCGCCCGGCCGCCTCGGGATCGGTGTGCAGGAACAGGTTGGGTTCGGTGAGCTCGAGCTCGATCACCAGCGGTTCGCCGTCGGACCCCGTGACCAGGTCGACGCGGGAGTACAGCAGGTCGGCTGCGGCGCCCATGGCCGGTTCGATGGCGGCCAGCGCGGCGTCGGCCACTGCGAGCTGGGCCGCTGTGGGCTCGCGGGCGCTGATCTCCTCGCGACTGTCGCGATCCTGTCGGATGCCCTCACCGGGCACCAGCAGGGGGCCCTTGCAGATGGCGTGCGAGAACGATCCACCGATCGACAAGATGGCGGTCTCTCCTTCCTCGTCGACGGAGGAGATGTACGGCTGCACCATGGCGGTGCGCCCGGCTGCCTGCAGGTCCGCGCTGTGGGCGAAGACGTCGTCCGGCGAGGTCCACCGAGCGGTGTCGCGCGAACCGGCCGAGATGGAGGGCTTGACCACCCACTCGGCGTGCGAACCCAGGTCGTCGCCGGGTGCCACGTTCCACTCGGTCGAGATGACCGGCACGCCAGCGTCGGCCAGCTGGCGCAGGTACACCTTGTCGGTGTTCCAGGCGATGACGTCGGCGGGATTGGCGAGCTGCGGCACCGACGCCGTCCAGCGCAGGAACTCCTCGCGCCGTGCCATGTAGTCCCAGCACGAGCGCACCACGACGAGGTCGAAGTCGTCCCACGCCGCCTCGGGGTCGTCCCACACGCTGATCTCGGCGTCGATGCCCTGAGAGCCTGCGGCTGCGAGCAGGAGCGGAAGATCGGTGTCGTGCTCGCGGCTGGCGCTGGAGGTCGCGAAGGTCAGGTGCATGGGGGCGACTGTACTGACAAGCCGTGTCCTTCCTTCTTGCATAATGTAGCAATAGACTTCATCATAGACATATGAAGAACAAGGCTTCATCCATGGTGGCAGTGATCGGTGATCTCGTCGGTTCTCGTCAGCAGACGTCGCGTGCCGGGGTGCAGGCGGCACTGATCGAGGCACTCGCGGCTGCGAACGACCTGGTACCCGCGCGCCAGCGGCTGGAGACCACGATCGGTGATGAGTTCCAAGGTGTCTACGACTCCGTCGAGGCCGCGGCCACCGCCGTCCTCCTGGTGCGACTGGCCCTGCCCGAGGAGGTGGACTGCCGCGCCGGGATCGGGCGTGGGCCCATCGAGATCGTCGGTACGTCGCGCTACGGTCTGACGCAGGACGGCCCGGCCTGGTGGAGTGCTCGCGACGCCATCGTCGGGGTCAAGGAAGGCGAACGTCGACTTCCGGGCCTGCGGACAGCCGTCGCCGAGGGGGACGCCTGGATGAACAGCTACCTGATGACCCGTGATGCCATCGTCACCGGCTTCGACGGCCGGCAGCGCCGGCTCGCCCTGGGCGTGCTGCGGGGCAGCACGCGCGCGCACCTGGCCCAGGTCGAGGGCATCTCGGCGTCCGCGGTCTCGCAGAGTCTGCGTCGTAGCGGTGCTGCGGCCGTGCTCGAGTCGGTCGACGTCCTGGTCGGCCCCACGGGGGAGGGCCGATGAGTCTGCTGGCCGTCCTGCTCGCCGCCGTCGGCATCGCCGACCTCTCCCGGCTGGTCCCCACCCACGTCAGTCGACGCACCGATCTCGTCCGTGCGGCCGGCGCCGGTGCCCTCGGGGCACTCGTGTTCGCCCTCGCCCTCGGCTACACCTGGCACAGCATCTGGATCGCGATCCTGGCCGGTGCCGTGGTGGCAGCCGGGTCTCTGCCCACCCCACGGTGGGCGCCCTGGGTCCTGCCCGCCGCGGCCGTGCTCGCCCTTGCGGCGGGGCAGCAGGTGCCGCGCGCCCGCCCGCCGATCGCCAGCTGGTACGAGTCGCTCGAGATCACCGGCCTCGCGGGTGTCTCGATCCCCGAGGCAGCCCTCGCGGTCGCAGTGGCGCTGTTCCTCGTCCAGTCGGCCAACGTGGTGGTCCGCCGTGTGCTCACCGACGCGGGTCCGGACGTGATCGCCGAGGAGCAGCAGCTCAAGGGTGGCCGAATCCTCGGGCCCATCGAGCGCCTCGCGATCTTCGCGCTGGCGCTGAGTGGCAACGTCGCGGCGATCAGCGCCATCGTCGCAGCCAAGGGCATCCTGCGGTTCCCCGAGATCAACCGCGACCACGCATCGGGCCTCAAGGCCGAGTACGTCCTGGTGGGCAGCTTCGTCAGCTGGGGACTGGCGCTGGTGTTCGTGCCGTTGTTCTGACCGAGACCTTCGACGAGAGCCGTCGGACCTCGCCGTAGGCTGTGCGCATGGCAGAGAAGCACGATGACGTGGACATCAAACCCCGTAGCCGCACCGTCACCGACGGGCTCGAGGCCACCGCTTCACGCGGCATGCTGCGGGCCGTGGGCATGGGCGACGACGACTGGGCGAAGCCGCAGATCGGCGTCGCGTCCAGCTGGAACGAGATCACGCCGTGCAACATGCCGTTGGACCGTCTCGCGAAGGCGGTCAAGACCGGCGTGCATGCTGGCGGGGGGTACCCGTTGGAGTTCGGGACCATCTCGGTCTCGGACGGCATCTCGATGGGCCACGAAGGCATGCACTTCTCGCTGGTCAGCCGCGAGGTGATCGCTGACTCGGTCGAGACGGTCATGATGGCCGAGCGGCTCGACGGCTCGGTGCTGCTGGCCGGCTGCGACAAGAGCCTGCCGGGCATGCTGATGGCTGCCGCGCGCCTCGACCTGGCCAGCGTGTTCCTCTACGCCGGATCGATCATGCCGGGCAACGTCGACGGCAAGGACGTCACGATCATCGACGCGTTCGAGGCGGTCGGCGCCTGCATCAAGGGGCTCATCACCCGTGAGCAGGTCGACAAGATCGAGCGCGCCATCTGCCCCGGCGAGGGTGCTTGCGGCGGCATGTTCACCGCCAACACGATGGCCACCGCTGCCGAGGCCCTGGGCATGAGCCTGCCGGGATCGGCCGCTCCGCCGGCCATCGACGATCGCCGTGACGAGTTCGCCGTCAAGTCCGGCGAAGCGGTCGTGGAACTGCTCCGCCGCGGCATCACGGCGCGACAGATCATGACCAAGGAGGCGTTCGAGAACGCCATCACCGTCACGATGGCACTGGGCGGTTCGACCAACGCCGTGCTGCACCTGCTGGCGATCGCTCGCGAGGCGGAGGTCGACCTGACACTCGCCGACTTCAGCCGAGTCGGCGACAAGGTTCCGCACCTCGGCGATCTCAAGCCGTTCGGGCGCTATGTCATGAATGATGTCGACAAGGCCGGCGGCACCGCCGTGATCATGAAGGCGCTGCTGGACGCCGGGCTGCTGCACGGCGACTGTCTGACCGTCACCGGCAAGACGATGGCCGAGAACCTCGAAAGCATCACCCAGAAGCTCGATGGTGACGTCATCCGCACGCTGGACCGCCCGATCCACCAGACCGGCGGCATCACGATCCTGCACGGATCGCTGGCTCCGGACGGCGCTGTCGTGAAGAGTGCTGGCTTCGACTCCGACGTCTTCTCCGGCACCGCTCGGGTGTTCGACGGGGAGCGCGCGGCGATGGACGCGCTGGAGGACGGCACGATCATCGCCGGCGACGTCGTGGTGATCCGCAACGAAGGTCCCAAGGGTGGCCCCGGCATGCGCGAGATGCTCGCGATCACCGGCGCCATCAAGGGCGCGGGGCTGGGCAAGGACGTCCTACTGCTGACCGATGGCCGGTTCTCCGGCGGCACCACCGGCCTGTGCGTCGGACACGTCGCTCCCGAGGCGGTCGACGCCGGACCCATCGCCTTCGTGCAGGACGGCGACCCGATCACGCTCGACGTCGCCAACAAGACGCTCGAGGTCGACATCGACCCCGATGAGCTCGAGGCCCGCAAGGTCGGCTGGGAGCCGCTGCCGAGCAAGTACACGACCGGCGTCCTGGCCAAGTACCGCAAGCTGGTCGGAAGCGCTTCGCTCGGCGCCATCACCGGGTGATGCCAGCCGACTTCGACACCAGCCAGTTCGACGACAGCGAGCTGGCGACAGCGCTGAAGGTCCTCGG
>JBBSKV010000049.1:0-8876 GCA_038255955.1 Propionibacteriales bacterium | reverse complement strand
GTCTTGATCGTGTCCTCGTCGTGCTCGACGACGATCAGGGTGTTGCCGAGCTCCTTGAGCCGGACCAGGGTCTCGATCAGACGCTGGTTGTCGCGTTGGTGGAGGCCGATCGACGGCTCGTCGAGGACGTAGAGGACACCGACCAGGCCAGCGCCGATCTGGGTGGCCAGGCGGATGCGCTGGGCCTCGCCGCCGGACAGCGAGCCGGCAGCGCGGTCGAGGGCCAGGTAGTCCAGGCCGACGTCGAGCAGGAAGCGCAGGCGCTCGTTGATCTCCTTGAGCACCCGCTCGCCGATCTGGTGCTCGCGATCGGTCATCTCCAGGTCGGCGAGGTACTCCGCTGCATCGGCGATGGACAGCGCGCAGACCTCGGCGATGTTCTTGGGGCCGAACTTCTCAGAGTTGAGCGTGACGGCGAGGATGACCGGCTTGAGTCGGGTGCCGCCACAGACCGGGCACGGCACCTGGCGCATGAAGCCCTCGAGCCGCTCGCGGTTGGTGTCGGACTCGGTCTCGTCGTGGCGGCGTTCCAGGTAGCTGATCGCACCCTCGAACGCCGTGTAGTACGAGCGTTCGCGGCCGTAGCGATTCTTGTAGCGCACGTGCACCTTGGTGGGGTGTCCGTGCAGCACGGCCTGCTGGGCCGCCGCAGGCAGATCGCCCCAGGGGGTGTCGGTGCTGAAGCCGAGCTCGGCACCGAGCGCCTCGAGGATCCGGCTGAAGTAGTCGGCCACGTGCGCCGAGGCCCACGGGGACACCGCACCCTCGTTGAGGGACTTGCTGTCGTCGGGGACGACCAGCTCGGGGTCGACCTCCATGCGGGTGCCGATGCCGTGGCACTCGTTGCAGGCGCCGAACGGGGCGTTGAAGGAGAACGAGCGTGGCTCGAGCTCGTCGACGGCCAGCGGGTGGTCGTTGGGGCAGGCCAGCTTCTCGGAGAAGCGACGGGTGCGGCCCGGGTCGTCGTCGGGCAGGTCGACGTAGTCGATGATCACCAGGCCGTCGGCGAGGCCGAGGGCCGTCTCGATGGACTCGGTGAGGCGCTGCTTCGCACTGCCCTTCACCTGCAGCCGGTCGACGACGACGTCGATGGTGTGCTTCTTCTGCTTGGCCAGCTTGGGCGGCTCGTCGGCGAGCATGTGCACCTCGCCGTCGACGACGGTGCGGCTGAAGCCCTGGCTCTGCAGCTGGCGGAACAGCTCGAGGTACTCGCCCTTGCGGCCACGGATGACCGGCGCGAGGACTTGGAAGCGTTGGCCTTCTTCGCCGGCCATGATGCGGTCGACGATCTGCTGCGGCGTCTGGCGCGCGATGGGCTCACCGCACACGGGGCAGTGCGCCCGGCCGGCGCGGGCGTAGAGCAGGCGCAGGTAGTCGTAGACCTCGGTGATGGTGCCGACCGTGGAGCGCGGATTGCGCGACGTGGACTTCTGGTCGATCGAGACCGCCGGCGACAATCCCTCGATGAAGTCGACGTCGGGCTTGTCCATCTGGCCCAGGAACTGACGCGCGTAGGCCGACAGCGACTCGACGTAGCGGCGCTGACCCTCGGCGAAGATGGTGTCGAACGCCAGTGACGACTTGCCGGATCCGGACAGTCCCGTGAAGACGATCAGGGCGTCACGCGGGAGATCGACCGAGACGTCCTTGAGATTGTGCTCACGGGCGCCGCGGACGACAAGACGATCGATCACAGGTGGCCTCAGAAGTTCTGGTGGTGGGTGGTCGGCGGGCGCGCTCCATCTTATCGACGCGCCCTGACAGTTTTTCAGCCGCAGGCCCTGCCCGCAGGTCTGGAGCATATCGAACCTCTGTTCGATCCGGCGTATGCTGCCGCCATGCGACCGATGCACGTCTGGGTACGGATCTGGGACATGACCTCTCCCATGCCCGGCGTCCTGATCCAGTGGCGTCGGGGCGGCGACGGCTGGCAGGGCTGGGTGGCCTACGTCGTTCACAGCGACACCCACCCCAAGCTCGAGCCCGAGATCCACCTGCGCTGGCTCGACGCCGCGAAGCTCGAGAAGCGCTGACTCCCCCGAGGGCGGTGGATCTGCAACCGAATGAGCTCCGAACGGACGGCGCGGTGCGAACTCAACCGTCTGGGCGCTGACATGGTTGAGAAGTCACCGCCCGCGGCGCCCTCACTGCTCCACCTAGGCTGAGCGCATGACGTACACCGGAGAAGTCGAGGTCGGCGGAGCCGCCGACACCCAGGACGCAGGCGACCTGCAGATCACCAAGGTCGCGGTGGGCCCGATGTCCAACAACGCGTACCTGTTGCGCTGCACCCTGACCGGCGAGCAGGTGCTGATCGACGCAGCCAACGAGGCCGACACTCTGCTGGGCCTGATCGGCGACGGTGGCCTGGCCCGAGTCGTCACCACCCACCGGCACCAGGACCACTGGGACGCACTCGAAGACGTGATCACCGCCACCGGCGCCGAGACCGTCGCCGGCGAGCGCGATGTCGAGGGCATCCCGGTCCCCACGACGCATCCGGTCGCGACCGGCGCGCGAGTCCGGGTGGGTTCCTGCGAGCTCGAGGTCATCGAGATCGTCGGCCACACCCCCGGCTCGATCGCGTTGGCCTACGACGACCCCGACGGCATCGTGCACCTGTTCACCGGCGACTCGTTGTTCCCGGGCGGTGTCGGCAAGACCTGGGAACCCGGCGACTTCGAGACGCTGGTCGACGAGGTCGAGACCAAGCTGTTCGGACGCTTCGGCGACGACACGCACTTCTACCCCGGCCACGGGAACGACAGCACGCTCGGCGCCGAACGCGCCTCGATCCCCGAATGGCGCGAGCGCGGCTGGTAGTAGTAGCCGTCGAGTGGCGCAAACTGTGCCGCGACTGGCGCAAATTGGTTCAGTTCGCGACGCAGAACGAGCCATTTTGCGCCACTCGCGGGGGTCACGGGGAGGCGTGTGAGGGGTGGGGTTGACTGGCAGCGTGGATCTGGTCGAGCAGCTGCGAGCAGCGGGGTGCGTGTTCGCCGAGGACGAGGCGGCCGTGCTGAATGCCGAGTCGCGCGACGCGAATCACCTCGAGCAGATGCTCCAGCGGAGGATCGCCGGTGAGCCCCTGGAGCAGATCGTGGGGTGGGCCGAGTTCGCCGGCCTGCGGATGGTGGTGACCCCCGGCGTCTTCGTGCCGCGGCAGCGCACGCTGCTGCTCGTTCAGGAGACGATCGCCGTCACTCCCCCGCAGGGCCGGGTGCTCGATCTGTGCTGCGGCGTCGGGGCCGTCGCGGCGGCTGTCCTGGCCCAGCGGCCTGGTGTCCGGATCCACGTCAGCGACGTCGACCCGTTCGCGGTCGACTGCGCCCGTCGCAACGTCCCGTCGGCCACCGCCCACGTCGGCGATCTGTTCGCTCCGCTCCCCCACGAGATGCAGTTCGACGTCATCGCCGTCAACGCCCCGTACGTCCCGACGGACCAGATCGCGCAGATGCCGCCCGAAGCCCGTGACCACGAGCTGCGGGCCGCCCTCGACGGTGGACCTGACGGCGTGCAGGTGCATCGCCGCATCGCCGTCGACCTCGACCCCTGGCTCGCACCGGGAGGTCACGTGCTGATCGAGACGGCCAACCACCTCGCGCCACACACGGCAGCAGCGCTGGAGGACGCGGGACTGACCACGAGCACGGTGCACGACCACGAGCGCGGCGGCACCGTCGTCGTGGCTCATCGGGGCAGCAACTCGGGTGGCAGGTCCGGCGATTTCGCCTAGCCTCAGAGCATGCATCTGTTGCGGACCGGCCCGTCCCTCGCCCTGGGGCTGGTACTCCTGGCCGGCTGCAGCGGCACCTCCGACGCCGGTAGCGACGCAGCGACCACCGCCCCGATCGACGCTGACGCCTGCACCGAAGTCCGAGCCGGCATCGACGCGTTCAACCTCGGCGACTACAACGAGACCATCGGCCACTTCCGCAAGGCCGTTCCGCTCGCCGTCGACCGGGCCAAGGACGAGGACACCCCGGAGGCCGCCGACCTCCTCGAGGCGGTCAAGTACTACGCCGATCTCGACCCGGAGCAGTATCCCGACGCGGCCCGGTCCTCCAAGGACTTCGCCAGGTACAAGGCCATCACGCTGGGTCAGTGCGTGCCGGTCGGCGAGCCCTCCCCGGACGAGCCGCCGCCGGTGACCACCTAGGACGAAGAGCTGGTCGCCTCGTCAGGCGTCTCGGCCATCAGCGTCTGGTAGACCGTGTGCACCGCGATGGCCCGCTCCAGCTGGGCCGCGAGGCCGGAGAAGAACTGCCGGCGGTAGTTCTCGTCGGTGACGGCCGACACCGTGAAGTACAGGCCGGAGAACGCGGCGAGGAACACCGAGACCTGGAACAGGTCGTTGGTGACCGGCAGGCTCCGTCCGATCGCTGACGGGAGGCCCGACACGGGCTGCCCGGTCCAGACCTCGATCGTCGACACCGGGATCGTCAGCGCGCCGAACGCCATGAAGAACGCGAACAGGCCGGCCGACAGCAGCAGGACCTGGATCGCCTGGCTGAACAGCATCATCAGCACCAGGTTGATCCGGGCGAATCGCGGCAGGGGTGCCGCGTGCCCGCCGAGTCGCACCGCCGCCTCGGCCGCGGGCGTGCCCTGGCAGGCCGCACCGATGCGCTCGCCCACCACGTTCTCCTCGACGGCTCGCACCTCCTCGGGCAACCGGGCCAGCAGGAACAACAGACCGAATCCGCCGAAGAACGTCACTGACAGCCACAGCACCGGACGCGACATCAGTGCCGCGACCTGCCACACCTCGGCGTTGATGAACAAGAAGGTCACCGCCAGCAGCAGCAGCGGCAGAGCCCGGGTGAGCAGGGGAATCAGCAGCCCGAGCGAGCCGAACGTGCGCCGCACGGCCCAGCGCAGCATGGTGCCCATCCGCAGGAAGCTGCCGGCGAAACCACCCAGGACGACGAAGAAGATCGCCCCTGCGGCGAGGGCACCGGTCGAGCCGTCGTCCAGCGCGCTGCCGAGACCGAAGCCGGCACCGATCGCGATGGCGAGGATCAGCACCAGCACGCCGATGATGCGCCAGCTGGCCAGCCACTCCTCGACCTCTTCGGCGTGATCACCTGCGAAGTACGGCAGCCCCTGGGTGTCGAACCAGTCCTCGATCCTCTCGGTGGTCGCACTCACAGCGTCACCGGCAGATCGTCGACTCCGTAGACGAAGGACAGCTGGCGAAAGTTCAGATCCGCCTCCGGCGTCGCGAGCGCCAGGTCCGGGAAGCGTCGCAACAGCTTCGGGAGGGTGATGCGCAGCTCGATCCGGGCCAGCTCCGCGCCGATGCAGCGATGCATGCCGTGCCCGAACGCCAGGTGCCCCGAAGTTGGCACCCGGGCCGGATCGAAGCTGTCGGGGTGCTCGCCCATGGCCGCGCCGTCGCGGTTGGCGCCGGTCAGGGAAGCGATGATGACGTCGCCGGCCCGTACCTGCTGACCGAACAGCTCCATGTCCTGCTTGGCGAACCGTGGGAACGCCACCTGCACGACCGCCAGGTATCGCAGCAGCTCCTCGACGACGCGGTCCACGTCCTCGCTGGATCCGTCGCGCATCAGCGCCGCGTGCTCAGGGTTGCGCAGCAGCACCAAGGTGCCGAGGGCGATCATGCCGGCCGTCGTCTCGAAGCCACCGGTGAAGATGCCATCGGCCAGACCGGCCAGATCGACGTCGTCGATGCTGTCGCCCTCGTTGCGGATGATCTGGCCGAGCAGGCCGGGGCCCGGATTCTTGCGTTGCCGCGCCACGGCCTCGAACAGGAACTCGCGCTGCGCCGAGACCGCGCCGAAGGCTGCGCCCCCGAGACTGGCGTCGAAACGTGCGCTGCCGAGCGTGGCGAAGGCCTCGCGGTCCTCGTAGGCGAGACCGAGCAGGGCGCAGATGGTCTGGAACGGCACCGGGAACGCCAGGTGCTTGGCCAGGTCCACCACACCGGTGTCCTGGGCGCCCTTCTCCAGCTCGTCGAGCTGGGTATCGACGATCTCGTGGATCATCGGTTCGAGCCGGGCGAGTCGACGCATCGTGAACTCGGGCGTGACGATCTTGCGCAGGCGCGTGTGCTGCGGAGGGTCGGTGAAGCCCAGGCCGCCGACGTCATCGGCCGTGGACGGCCCGTCTCCGCTGAACAGGTGCCGGATGTCATTGCTGTACGAGGTGCGATCGGTGAGCACCTGGCGTGCCTCGGCGTAGCCCGTGACCAGCCAGAGCCGGAAGTCGAACGGCATCGGCAGCAGCTGCATCGGCGCGGTCTCGCGGTACTGCTTGATCTCGGGCAGCGGGTCCACCCCGTGGCGCCGCAGCGGGATCTTGGTGGGCTCCGGGATGAACGTGAGCTGGGACAGATCGAGGCCGCGCGCCTGGATGCGGCGCGCAATGAAGGCGCTGGTCGCGCGTCGCACCGTTCCAGCAAGGTCAAGCACGTGCAGAAACCTACACGTGAGGTTGCCCCGCACGCCGCATCCCGGCAGACTCAGCGATCTTCGCTGCCACTCACGAGGAGGCCACCATGCTGATCGTCGCCGGATGGATCCGGGTCGACCCCGACCAGAGGCAGGTGTACCTCGCCGGCAGCGCAGCGGTCGTCGAGCAGGCTCGCGCCGCGCCCGGTTGCCTCGACTTCGCCCTCAGCGCCGATCTCGTCGACCCGGGGCGGATCAACGTTCATGAACGGTGGGACTCCGAGACCGAGCTGCTGGCGTTTCGTGGCGATGGCCCCGACGACGACCAGCAGGTGGCCGTCCTCGACGCCGAGGTGCAGCGGTACCTGATCGCCGACGTGGGTCCTGCCTAGCTGTCGGCGTCCCCGGGATACTGGGCGTCCGGGATCCGCTCGCCCTGCGGCGTCAGGCCCTTGCGCTGGCGCCGGCCGGAGACCACGAGGCTGATGATCGCGGTGATGCTGAGGATCGCCACGATGGCACCAAGGCTCAACAGCGTCGGGATCTCCGGCACGTCGAACGGCTCGCCGCCGTTGAGGAACGGCAGCTCGTTCTCGTGCAGGGCGTGCAGCAGCAGCTTCACGCCGATGAACGCCAGCAGGAGCGAGAGCCCCTGCGACAGGTAGATCAGTCGCTTGAGCAGGTCGCCGAGCAGGAAGTACAGCTGGCGCAGACCCATCAGGGCGAACACGTTGGCCGTGAAGACGATGTACGGCTCGCGCGTCAGACCGTAGATGGCCGGGATCGAGTCCAGGGCGAACAGCAGGTCGGTGGTGCCGAGCGCGACGATGACCAGGAACATCGGTGTGACGACCCGCTTGCCGTTCTCGTGCACCACCAGCTTGAGCCCGTCCCAGCGCTCGGAGATGTCGACGTGACGGCGGGTGAACCGCACCACCATGTTCTCGGCGTCGTCGTCGTGGTCGGTGTCCTTGGCCAGGGTCCACGCGGTGTAGATCAAGAACGCGCCGAAGATGTAGAACATCCACGAGAACTGCTCGATCGCCACGGCGCCGAGCGCGATGAAGACCCCGCGGAAGATCAGCGCGAGGATGATGCCGACCAGCAGTGCCTCCTGCTGGTACTTCTTGGGCACGTTGAAGCTGGCCATGATGATGATGAAGATGAACAGGTTGTCGATCGACAGGCTGTACTCGGTCAGCCAACCGGCAAAGAACTGCAGGGCGAAGTCGCCGTCCTTGCCCGGGGTGTCGTGAAAGGCCATGATCCAGATGCCGAACGCGACGGCCATGGCCACGTAGATCGACAGAGCGGTCGCGGACTCGCGAGTGGTGGGCTCGTGGGGCTTGCGCGCCACGATGATGATGTCGAACAGCAGCACCCCGACCGTCACCGCGATCGTGATCCCCCACTCCAGGGACGAGACCGACATGCTGACGCGCTCGCCAGCGGGCGAGACGGCTGTGGACAGGGTTGAGAACATGCAGATTCCTCCGGTGTCGTGACGCCGGAGGTCTCTTCCGCCGCCCTGGCGTGCTCAGGTCTGTCGTGCTGACAGCAGGCGGCCCACGACACCGGACGGCTGCTCGGAGCCGACGTGATGACGACGTCGTGGCGAAGGAATACTCCCCTCCGCGCACCATTGTGTCAGTGGGCGACCAATGCTGCTGACGTGACCCGGAGGGTCACCTCACGCGCCCACTGCACCGGCTGCAGCATCGGGTGGTGAACCGCGTCCGGGGGCGCTGTCTGAGGCTCCAGGCACACGGCGTCGCGGCTGGCGTCGAACACCACCCACCAGTCGGCGTCGGACACCAGGTCGAGCGTGAGAGCACCTGGCCAGGTGAGTCGCGGCGGTCGGGCGAGGGTGAAGCAGTCGTCCCACGGTCCGGGCGTCGGCTCGGCCAGTGCGCCGGTGGGCAGGTGCTCCTCGCCTCGCTCGACCATGGTGATCGGCTCGACCTCGACCTCGACGGGGTCGCCCGCGTCGAGCTGCCGACGGAACCACGGATGGAAGCCCAGGGAGCACCACGAGTCAGGAGTGCCGTGCCACGCCAGCGTCATCTCCAGTCCGTCATCGAGCAGCAGGTAGCCGAGCGTGGCGATCCCCGGCTCCCCCGTCGCGTCGCTCAGCTCGACCGAAAGCTCGCCGTCGCCGTGATCGACCCAGGCGGCATCGCGGCCGGGGCCGTGGAGGTCGTGCCCCTGGAGTCGGCCGGCCCACGGGACCATCGGGTAGCAACCGGTGCCGATCGACGCGTCCGCCGTCCCCGCATCTGCTCCGCCGAGCACCTCGTGGCGATCGATGCGCAACGACACCAGCCGGGCTCCCCGTCCGGGGTCGATCTCAGCCCGGATCCGCGCGTTCTCGAGGACGACCACCCACCCAGTCTCCCGCTGAGCCTGACGTTTCGACCACGACACGCTGGCGTGTCTGGTCGAAACGTCAGGCTCAGCGGGATC
>JBBSKV010000048.1:0-8898 GCA_038255955.1 Propionibacteriales bacterium | reverse complement strand
CTCGTCCTCGGCATCGACTCGTCGACCCAGTCGACCAAGGCCATGCTCGTGGACGCCACCGACGGCTGCATCGTCGACAGCGGCACGGCTCGCCACCCCGACGGCACGGCGGTCGACCCCCGCGCGTGGCTCACGGCCTTCGACCACGCCTCGACGGGCCTGCTCGAGCGTGCCGACGCCGTGGCGGTCGGCGGGCAGCAGCACGGCATGGTGGCGCTCGACGACAGCGGCGCCCCCGTGTTCGACGCGCTGCTGTGGAATGACACACGGTCGGCTGGCCAGGCCCAGGACCTGATCGAGGAGATGGGCGGCCCGGCCGCTTGCGCTGACGCCGTCGGCAGCGTCCTGGTGGCGTCGTTCACCTCGACCAAGCTGCGTTGGCTGCGCGATCACGAGCCGGCCGCCGCGAGCCGGGTGCGCAGCGTCCTGCTCCCCCACGACTACCTGTCGCAGCACATCAGCGGCGGGGAGACATTCACCGACCGCAGCGACGCCTCCGGCACTGGCTACTTCTCTACGCGAGAGGACCACTGGCGCCCTGATCTCGCTGAGATGGCGCTCGGGCACGCCGTCGACCTGCCCCGCGTCGTCGCGTCGCAGGACGTGGCTGCCACAACTCCCAGCGGTCTGGTAGTCGGCGCCGGAATGGGCGACAACGCCGGAGCCGCGCTCGGCCTGGACCTGCGACCCGGCGATGTCGTGATCTCGATCGGCACCTCTGGCGTCGCCTCGGCCATCAGCGCAGTCCCGATCTCGGACCCCACGGGCAGCGTGACGGGCTTCGCCGACGCCACGGGCCACTTCCTGCCCCTGGTCGCCACGATCAACGCGGCCCGCATCCTGTCCTTGCAGGCCACTCTGCTCGGGGTGGACCACGACGAGCTGGCCCGCCTCGCCCTGGCCGCGCCCCCGGGCGCCCATGGGTTGAGCGTGCTGCCGTACTACGGCGGCGAGCGCACGCCGAACCGCCCTGATGCCACGGGCACCTGGACGGGCCTGACCACCTCGACGACCCGCGAGGACGTGGCGCGTGCCGCCGTCGAAGCCCTGCTGTGCTCGCTCGCCGACGCCACCGACCACCTCACGAGCGCCAGCGGCCAGTCGCCCGAACGGATTCTGCTGATCGGCGGGGCCGCGCAGAATCCGGCCGTGCAGCAGATCGCTCCGGCCGTCTTCGGCCGTCCCGTGACCGTTCCCGAGCCTGGCGAGTACGTGGCCCGGGGCGCTGCCCGCCAGGCCGCCTGGGCCCTCAGCGGCATCGCCACTCCCCCGGCCTGGCCCGAAGTCGCCTCGGCGATCTTCGAGGCCGAACCCACCCCCGACGTCCGCGCCGCCTACCGGCTTCTGCGCGACCACCACTGACCCACCCCAGAAAGAGGCACCGAGATGACCATCCCCACCCCGACCCCCGAGGACAAGGTCTCCTTCGGCCTGTGGACCGTCGCCTACGGCGGACGCGATCCGTTCGGCGAGCCGACGCGCGCCGACATGGATCCGATCTACGCCCTCGAGCGCCTCGCCGACCTCGGCGCCTACGGCGTCAACTTCCACGACGACGACCTGGTTCCGTTCGGCACCGAGGACGGCCCCCGCGAGGCGATCATCGACCGCTGGAAGCAGGGACTCGCCGACACCGGCCTGGCCGTGACGACCGCGACCACCAACCTGTTCGGCCATCCGGTCTTCAAGGACGGCGGGTTCACCTCGAATGACCGCGACGTGCGCCGCTTCGCGATTCGCAAGGTGATGCGCAACATCGACCTGGCCGCCGAGCTCGGCGCCAAGGTCTACGTCTGCTGGGGCGGCCGTGAGGGCGCCGAGTCCGGTGCCGCCAAGGACGTCGCCGCCGCGCTGGACCGGTACCGCGAGGCCTTCAACGTGCTCGGAGAGTTCGTGACCGACAAGGGCTACGACATGGTGTTCGCCATCGAGCCCAAGCCGAACGAGCCCCGCGGCGACATCCTGCTGCCGACGATCGGGCACGCCCTGGCGTTCATCGAGACGCTGGATCGTCCCGATCTGGTCGGAGTGAATCCCGAGATCGGGCACGAGGAGATGGCCGGGCTCAACGCCGCGCACGGCTACGCGCAGGCCATGTGGCAGGGCAAGCTGTTCCACATCGACCTCAACGGCCAGAACGGCCCGCGGTACGACCAGGACTTCCGCTTCGGCGCCGGCAACGCCCGCGGCGCCTTCTGGGTGGTCGACACCCTGCTTGCCGGCGGGTACGACGGACCGGTCCACTTCGACTTCAAGACCCCTCGCACCGAGGACGACGAGGGTGTCTGGACGGCAGCCAAGGCGTGCATGACCAACTACCTGGTCCTGCGCGAGAAGGCGCAGGCCTTCCGCGCCGACCCCGAGGTGCAGGCCGCGCTCGAGGCGGCTCGGGTCCCCGAGCTCGCCATCCCCACCCTGGCCGAGGGCGAGGGCTGGGCCGGGCTGGAGCAGTCCGAGCTGCCCGACGTGGACGCGCTCGCAGCCCGCGGCATGGCCTTCGAGCACCTGGACCAGCTGGCGCTCGAGCACCTGTACGGGGTGCGAGGGGCGTGACCTCCTCTCCCGGACCGGGTGGCGTCGAGGAGCTCCGGCGGCGCAACACGGGGCTGATCCTCACCTCGCTGCGCCACCACGGCCCAGCAACCCGCACCGAGCTGTCCCGGCGCACCGGGCTGGCCAAGGCGACCGTCGGCACCATCGTCGGGGCGCTCGACGAAGGCGGTCTGGTCAGCGAGACGGGCCCTGTCTCGTCGGGACGCGGACGACCCGGACGACCGGTCACGCTGACCGGCCGGCGGGTCGTCGGCCTCGGCGTGGAGGTCAATGTCGACTACGTCACGACGGTCACGATGGACCTGTCCGGAATCGTGCGCCACGAGGAGACGCTGCCGGTGTCGCCCGGCCACACCCCTCTCGACGTCGTGTCCCGTGTTGTCGCCGAACGGGCCGCCGCAATCCGCGCCGCCGGCGACCGGCTCGCCGGACTGTCGGCGGCCGTGCCCGGCCTGGTGTCGGCGGACGGGGCCGTCGTGCGGTGGGCCCCCAACCTTGGATGGACCGACCTCGACCTGGCTGCGGCACTGCGGACTGCTGCGGGCGACGTCGCCTGCGCCATCGACAACGACGCGAACTGCGCCGCGCTGGCCGAGCTCAGCCACGGGGCGGCACGCGATGTCGAGAGCGCCCTGTACCTGACCGGCACGATCGGCATCGGCGCCGGCCTCATCAACGGACGCGAGCTCGTGCGCGGATCGTCCGGATTCGCCGGCGAGGTCGGCCATCTCCCTCTGGGCGATCCAGAGGCCCCGTGCGGATGCGGCCGCACCGGCTGCTGGGAGGCCAGCGTCGGCCTGCGCGCCATGCTCGACGCCGTCGGGATGCAGGAGGTGCGGACTCCATGGGCGACGGCCGAGATCGTGGCTGCCCGGGCCCAGGACGATCCGGCGGTGGCCGCCGGGCTCGCGGAGATCGGCGGGCGTCTCGGTCGCGGACTGGCCACGCTCGCCGGCGTCATCGATCCCGAGGCCATCGTGCTCGGCGGCTACTTCGTCCCGATCGCGCCTTGGCTGGTCCCGGCCGCCGAAGAGGCGATGGCGGCCCACCTGACGTTCGCGGACCTGCACCTTCCCGACATCCGACTCAGCCCGCTCGATCTGCGGGCGGCCGCCATCGGCGCCGCGGAGCAGTCGCTCGCCTCCGTGCTGACGGGGTCAGCCGACAGTTGAGGCGACCGCCAGCCGCCCGACCGGATCGGCCAGCAGCTCGGCGAAGGCCAGCTCGGCGGCACCCAGCAGCACCGCGTCCCCACCCAGACCCGGCAGGGCAATCTGGACCATCTGGTGCGGGGCGAACAGCGCCTGCTCGGTCATGCCCGCCCGCACGTCGTCAGCCACCAGCGGGTACAGCGACCGCAGGTAGCCACCGAGCACGATGACGCTGGGGTTGAACAGGTTCACGATGCCGGCCAGCCCGCGCCCGACCTGACGGCCTACCTCGCGCAGCGCCGGCGACGCCTCCTCCACACCGTCCAAAAAGTCGCCCAGCACAGGAATCCGGTCGACCGGACACCCGACCGCCTCGGCGATGGCCGGCGCACCGATGACCGTCTCCCAGCAACCCCGCGCGCCGCAGTGGCAGTCACGGCCGCCCTGGTCGAACGGCAGGTGACCGACCTCTCCGGCGTACCCGTCGGAACCGCCGAGATGGCGCCCGCCCACGACGATGCCGGCACCCACGCCGACCTCGCCGGAGAGGTACACCAGATCGTTGACGCCGACCCCAGCACCCCGCTGGTGCTCAGAGATGGCGCCCAGATCAGCGTCGTTGCCAAGAGCCGGTCGTTCGTCGAGGCCCAGACGATCCTGCAGCAACGAGCCGAAGTCCAGCTCCCGCCAGCCGAGATTGGGTGCGAGTCGAACGATCCCGTCGGTGGACCGGACCATTCCTGGAATGCCCACCGCGACGCCCACCAGCACGCCACCGGGCTCGACCTCCTTGCGCACCAGGCGGGTCAGGTCGACGATCGAGTCCGCGGTCGCTTCCGGATCGTGACCGGTCGGTGCCGGACCGGTGGCCCGTGACTGCACGACCCCGCCGAGACCGACGCGGGCGACGGTCAACCCGTCCACCCGGACGTCGATCGCGAGCACATAGGGCTTGGTGCCGACGATGACGTCCACCGAGGGTCGCCCCGCACCCACGCGGGCGCCGATGGACTTGCTCTGCTCGGCCAGCCCCAGTGACTCCAGCTCCGTCACCAGACCACCGATCGTGCTGCGGTTCAGACCCATCACGGTGGTCAGCTCGGCACGCGAGATGCGTCCCGCGCGGTGCACGTGGCTGAGCGCTGTCGCCAGATTGTGTCGGCGAACGTCCTCCTGATTCGTGCCGGCGCCTGCTCCCGCAGTCGTGGGCACGATCAGACGCCCGACGCAGATCGACGCCTGCGCGAGACGGCATCGACACTCGCTGCCAGCAGCAGGACACCGCCAGTGACCAGGAAGTTGATGTACGACGCCTGGTTCAGCAGACCCAGACCGTTGGCGATGGTCGCGATGACCAGACCACCGATCACCGCATCGCTGGCCCGGCCCTTGCCACCGAACAGACTCGTGCCACCGATGACCGCGGCACCGACCGCATACAGCAGCACGTTGCCTCCACCGGACGACGTCGAGACCTTGCCGCTGTTGGAGGCCGCGATGACGCCGCTCATGGCGGCCATCGACGAGGCCATCATGAATACCGAGATCCGGATGCGATCGACGTTGATGCCCGCGCGGCGGGCCGCCTCGGGATTACCACCCACGGCGTAGATGTGGCGGCCGTAGGCCGTGCGGCCCAGGACGAAGGTCCAGAAAATCAGCAGCACGATGACCACCGGCAGCACGTACGGGATGCCCTGGATGACGAAGCCCGGGTTGGGCGCCCGGTTGATGCTCAGGATGTAGGTCACGACCAGCAGCACGACCGCGAGCGCGGTGATCTGGATGATCACGACCGCGAGCGGCTGGTGCTGCAGGTTCTTGGCGACCTTGCGTCGGTGGCCGAGCAGGCTGGCCACGGCGTAGCCGATGATGATGACGCCGGCGAGGATCCACCCGGCCGTGACGCTCAGGTTGTCCCTCGAGATGCCCGCGATGACCGGGTCCGAGACCCGCACCGAGCCGCCCTGACCGATCAGCTTCAGGGTGACGCCCTGAAGTCCGAGGAAGAACGCAAGCGTGACGACGAACGAAGGAATGCCCAGCTTGGCCACCAGGACGCCGATGATGAAGCCGATGGCGGCGCCCGTGACGAGGGCCGCCAGCACCGCGATGTACCAGGCCTGGCCCTCCTTCACGATCAGCAGACCCATGACGCAGGCCGACACGCCACCCGCGACACCGGCTGAGAGGTCGATGTCGCCCAGCAAAAGGACCATCACCAGACCCATCGCGAGCACCATGATGGCGCCCGCCTGGGTGATCAGGTTGGCCATGTTGAGCGCCGACAGGAATCGATCGTTGGCGAGGCCGAAGACGATGAACAGGACGATGAGGCCCAAGATGGCCGGCAGCGAGCCCATGTCGCCGCCGCGCACGCGGCCCAGGTAGGCGCGGGCGGCGGCGCCGAGTGTGGCCGACTGCTCGCGGTCCGTGGCGAAGCCTTCTTCGTCGTCGGAGCCGTCGCTGGAGTCGACGTCGGAGTTGACGGTGGTGTCAGTCATGTCTGGATACTCGCTTTCAGGCCGTCGGGGCGGCAGAGGGCAACACGTCGAGGTCAGCGCACCTGCCGGTGGTGATCAGCTCGACCACCTGTCGCGAGGTCACGTCCTTGGCAGCGACGTCGGCCGCGATGCGACCGAGGTAGAGCGCCGTGATGCGATCGGCCACCTCGAAGACGTCGGTGAGGTTGTGGGAGATCAACATGACGCCCACGCCGGAGTCGGCGAGGCGGCGGACCAGCTGGAGCACCTGGGCGGTCTGCGCGACGCCGAGCGCGGCGGTCGGCTCGTCGAGGAGCACGATGCGTGAGTTCCAGAGGGCGGACTTGGCGATGGCGACGGTCTGGCGCTGCCCGCCGGACAGGCTGGACACGCTCTGGCGCACCGACTTCACGGTGCGCACCGACAACGAGGCCAGGACCTCGCGGGCCTTGCTCTCCATCGTCGTCTCGTCAAGGAAGGGGCCCTTGCGGATCTCGCGGCCGAGGAACATGTTCTCGACGATGTCCAGGTTCTCGCACAGGGCCAGATCCTGGTAGACCACTTCGATGCCCAGCCCGGCAGCGTCCTTGGGGCCGTGGACCGTGACGGGCGAGCCGTCGAAGATGTACTCGCCGTCGTCACCGGGGTAGATGCCCGCGATCGCCTTGACGAGGGTGGACTTGCCAGCGCCGTTGTCGCCGACCAGGGCCGTGACCTGGCCCGGATAGATCTTGAGGTCGACGTCGTGCAGCACGTGTGCCACACCGAAGCTCTTGTTGACGCCTCGCAGCTCGAGGATGGGGCTGTCGCTCATGGGCTCCCCCTACGGAGTGGTTTCAGCCGGGTGGTGGATGTCTAGGAGGGTACGACGAGGTGTGGCCGTCGGGGATTCCGACGGCCACACCTGGTCGATCAGGAGATGCCAGCCTCGCTGCAGGCGTCCGCGAAGGCACCCTTGCAGACGTCGGCAGCCGACGCTCCGCCATCATCGATGACGTCCTTGACGTTGTCCTTCGTGATCGACACGGGGTCGAGCAGGATGGACGGAACGTCGCGGCCTCCAGTGGAGTCCTCGGTCGTCCCGGTCGTCTTGGCCTCATCGCCCTTGGCGAGCGCGATGGCCGTCTCGGCCAGTCCGCCGGCCTCGAGCTTGGCGCTCTTGTAGACCGTCATGCACTGGTCGCCCGCGAGGATGTTCTGCAGGCCCTCGACCGTCGCGTCCTGGCCGGTCACGGGGACCTCGCCGTTGGCGCCGTTCTTCTTCAGGATCGAGATGACGCTGCCGCCCAGGCCGTCGTTGGCAGCGAGAACGCCGTCAACCTTGCCGTCGACCTTGGTGTAGAGCTGCTCGAAGATGGTGACGGCCTTGTCGTTGTCCCAGTCCGGGACGGCCTGCTCACCGACGACCGTGTAGTTGCTCTTCGCGTCGAGCACGGTGTGCGCACCAGCGGAGAACAGGGTCGCGTTGTTGTCGGTCGGCGATCCGTTCACGTAGATGATGTTCGCGTCGTCATCGCCGAGGCACTGCGCCAGGCCTTCGCCCTGCAGCTCGCCGACCTTGGAGTTGTCGAACGACACGTAGTAGTCGGCCGAGCCACCCAGGGTGAGACGGTCGTAGTCGATGGTCTTGACGCCCTGCTTGGCCGCCTTCTCCTGGATGGCCGCACCTGAGTCCGAGTCCAGATTGACGATCGCGAGGACGGTGACGCCATCGGTGATCATGCTGTCGGCGATGGTGGCCATCGTGTCGGCGTCACCCTCGGCGTTCTGGATGCTGTACTCGACGCCGGCCTCCTTGAAGGCCGCCTCGAGCGCTGGCCGGTCGGCGGCTTCCCAGCGTGCCGACGACTTGGTGTCGGGCAGGATGACGCCGATCTTGCCGGTGTCGGCTGACGAGTCCGAGCCACTGTCGCTGCCGCTGTCAGAGCCACAGGCGCTGAGGGCAAGCGATGCACTCATGACCGTGGCGAGTACGAGATTGCGTGTCCGCTTCACACGAACCGCCTCCTAAGTTGTTCCTCCGGGGGTTGCGTTCATGTGAACGTCACCAGGACGACACGTGCACGCAATTGTTGTCTCGCACAACGTAATCGGTGACGTGGGTCACGTCCAGTAACTTGGGCCAACAAATTCAAAAAGATTTCAGCACCCGCCTGAAACGCGGCGAGGCGCCCACCGATCACCGGTGGACGCCTCGACACACGAGTCACTCTGGTATCAGAGCAGGCTGCGCAGCACGTACGGCATGATGCCGCCGTTGCGGTAGTAGTTCGCCTCGCCGGGAGTGTCGATCCGCACCACGGCGTCGAACGAGATCGCCTCGCCGGACTCCGGGGCCGCGGTGACCTGGATGGTCTTCGGCGTGTTCCCGTCGTTCAGCTTGGTGATGCCGGCGAAGGAGAACGTCTCCTCCCCCGTCAGGCCCAGCGACTCGGCCGTCTCGCCCTCGGGGTACTGCAGGGGCAGCACGCCCATGCCGATCAGGTTGGAGCGGTGGATGCGCTCGTAGGACTCGGCGATGACGACCCGCACGCCCAGCAGCGCCGTGCCCTTGGCCGCCCAGTCGCGCGACGATCCCGAGCCGTACTCCTTGCCGGCCAGCACGACCAGCGGGATGCCGGCCTCGATGTACTTCTCGGAGGCCTCGAACACGCTGGTGACCTCGCCACCGTTGATCAGATCGCGGGTGAACCCACCCTCGGTGCCCGGTG
>JBBSKV010000047.1:0-8907 GCA_038255955.1 Propionibacteriales bacterium | reverse complement strand
CTCAATGGGTCCGTCATCTACGAGCTGGGTGGAACCAGCCAGCCGGAGTGGGACGCCTCGGTGTCGGAGTTGACCTCGGTGCTGGTCGATCTACATCGACTCATCGAATGGGGGTACGTCCTGAGACGCCCCACCGGCGTCATGGGGATCGGGCCCCGAACCGCGCGTGTCGTGCACCAGGCCTTGTGGAGGCCCTACGAGCCGCAGGTGCCGTTGCTCGGGAATCGGCAGGATCCCCGCCGTTACCCCGAACTGGTGCTGGACGTCTACGGGGTGCAGGTCCTTGGCCCCGGTCACGACACCGACGCCGTGGGCGATCGCTGGCGTGTGCGGGACCTGAGTGGCGGGCGAAAGCTCGTGTCGGCCCCCGAACCGGCGGAGTGGTTCGCTGAACACCCCGCTCTGGACACGTTGCTGAGAGCGCGAGAGTCGTTCGGTTCTCTGGTCGACCCGATCTGGAGCCCGGTCGGAGTTTAAATGTCGTTCGACCATCGGCAGACTTGAGCCGCGGTCAGAGTCGACTTTTCTGTGGTGCCCCCGGGAGGATTCGAACCTCCGCCTCCGCCTCCGGAGGGCGGCGCTCTATCCCCTGAGCTACGGGGGCCCGATCGGCACGAAAACACGCGGTGCCAATCTGACCAACTGCCGTGTGAGCCTATCGCACGGCCACTACGGTGAGAGTCATGCCCAGAGTGCTGGTGGTCGACGACACGGCTTCGATCCGTCTGCTGATCAAGACGAATCTGGAGCTCGCCGGGTTCACGGTCGACGAGGCGGTGGACGGAGAGGCCTGTCTGGAGCAGCTGGCAGCCGCGGACACCTTGCCGGACGCCATCACGATCGACGTGATGATGCCGCGATTGGACGGCATCTCGACCGTCGCGTCGATCCGCAACGATCCACGCACCGCCAACATCGCCATCGTCATGGTCACGACGCAGAACCACCCGGCCGACATCCAACGGGCCAACGAGGCGGGTGTCGACCAGTTCCTGGTCAAGCCGTTTGATCCCGACGAGCTGGTTGCCGAGCTGCACCGGGCCATCGCGACCAGAACGGCCGACGAAACCTCTTGAGCGGGCCCCTTCCGCGTCGTACCGTGGAGGTACACAAGAAGGAGGTGGTCCCAGGAATGAATATCTCTTGGACATGTGAGGTGGCTGTCCGCTAGTCGGACGTCAGATTCCCGGACTGGCTGGCGAATTCCAGCAGCCACCCGACCCACAGGGGCGCCGAGTGTCCGCTCGGCCCGCGCACCTCCTCGACTTACAGAGTCGTTCTGAGGTTCTGCGCGACCCTGTGGGTCGTTCCACGTCCAGCGGCACCGATACGCTGGCGAGGTGACTCCCGAACAGCTCTCTGCCGCGATCATCGACGCCCTGACCGCGCTCGTCGACGCCGGTTCGGTCACGCTTCCTGACGGCGTCCCCGCGTCCGTGGTGATCGAGCGGCCGAAGGTCAAGGAGCACGGCGACTACGCCACCAACATCGCGCTCCAGTTGGGCAAGAAGGCCGGCATGAACCCCCGCGAGTTCGCGCAGCTGTTGGCGGACCGACTCGTCTCGACCGACGGCGTGGCCAGCGCAGAGATCGCCGGGCCCGGATTCCTCAACATCCGGGTCTCCGCAGGCGCGCAGGGCGCCTTGGCCGGTCAGGTCGCCGCAGCCGGCACGGAGTACGGCACCAGCACCGTCTATGCAGGTCAGCGGGTTAATCTGGAGTTCGTCAGTGCCAACCCCACCGGACCCATCCACATCGGTGGCGTGCGGTGGGCCGCCGTCGGTGACTCGTTGGGTCGCATCCTCAGCGCGGTCGGGGCCGACGTCACCCGCGAGTACTACTTCAACGACCACGGCGTGCAGATCGACCGCTTCGCCCGCTCCCTGCTGGCCGCGGCGCGCCGGGAGGAGGCTCCCGAAGACGGCTACGGCGGCCAGTACATCCATGACATCGCGGCCGACATCATCGGCCAGGTCCCCGGCGCTGCGGACCTGCCCGACGACGAGGCGCTCGAGACCTTCCGGGCCCGCGGCACGGACCTGATGTTCGCCGAGATCAAGAAGAGCCTGCACGAGTTCGGCGTCGACTTCGACGTCTTCTTCCACGAGAACGACCTGCACGAGTCCGGCGCCGTCGAACGGGCCATCGCTCGCCTCGACGAGCTCGGGATGATGTACACCGACGGTGGCGCCCGCTGGCTGCGCACGTCGGACTTTGGCGACGACAAGGATCGCGTCGTCATCAAGTCCGACGGGGAACCGGCCTACATCTCCGGCGACCTGGCCTACTACCTGGACAAGCGCGAGCGCGGCTTCGACCGCTGCCTGATCATGCTCGGCGCCGACCACCACGGCTACGTCTCGCGCATGATGGCGATGTGCGCCGCCTTCGGCGACACCCCCCAGGTCAACCTCGAGCTGCTGATCGGTCAGCTGGTCAACCTGGTGCGCGACGGCGAGCCGCTGCGCATGAGCAAGCGCGCCGGCACCGTCATCACGCTGGAGGACCTCGTCGAGGCCATCGGAGTCGACGCCGCCCGATACGCGCTGGCCCGCTACTCCACCGACACGTCGATCGACCTGGACCTCGACCTGTGGTCCAGGCAGACCAGCGACAACCCCGTGTTCTACGTGCAGTACGCCCACGCTCGGCTGTCGTCGATCCTGCGCAATGCCGTCGACCTCGGCATCACGGTGGATGCCGGCGGCTACGACCCGGCCCAGCTCTCGGCCGCGCAGGAGGGTGACCTGCTGCGCGCGTTGGCGGAGTTCCCCCGGATCGTGTCGCGGGCCGCCGAGTTGCGTGAGCCGCACCGGGTGGCCCGCTACCTCGAGGACACCGCATCGGCGTTCCACAAGTTCTACGACGTCTGTCACGTGCTGCCGAAGGGTGACGAGGAGGTGACCGATCTGCACCGCGCGCGGCTGGTGCTGGTCGCGGCAACTCGTCAGGTCATCGCGAACGGTCTTGCCCTGCTGGGCGTCTCCGCGCCAGAACGGATGTGAGCATGAGGTCCCACGAAGCTGGAGCGCTGCACGGTCAGGCCGGGGACCGCGGTCCCGCGTGGCTCAAGACGCCCGAGGACGCAGGTCAGCTGGTCGACCACCTGTGGGCGCAGAACGTGTCCAAGGTCGATGGCGTGCTCACCGTCGCGGGTGAGTCGGTCATCGACCTCGCGGCCGAGTTCGGCACCCCCACCTACATCGTCGACGAGGACGACTTCCGCGCTCGGGCTCGTGCCTTCCGTGACGCCTTCCCCGACGCTGACGTCTACTACGCGGGCAAGGCGTTCCTGTGCGTGGCCACGGCGCGATGGGTGGCCGAGGAGGGCCTGCGGCTCGACGTCTGCACCGGCGGCGAGCTCGCGGTCGCCCAGCGCGCCCAGTTCCCGCCCGAGCACATCGCTCTGCACGGCAACAACAAGTCCGTGTCCGAGCTGCGACGCGCCGTCGAGCTCGGAGTCGGCCGCATCATCATCGACTCGGTCGAGGAGATCGACCGGCTTGCAGCCATCGCCGAGGAGCTCGGCGCCACCGCGCGGGTGATGGTGCGGGTCACCGCGGGCGTGGAAGCGCACACCCACGAGTACATCTCCACCTCGCACGAGGACCAGAAGTTCGGCTTCTCGATCGCCGACGGCGCCGCGCTGGACGCGGTGCGCCGAGTGCTCGAAGCCCCAGGCCTGGACCTGCTCGGGCTGCACTCGCACATCGGTTCGCAGATCTTCGTCACCGACGGATTCGAGGTCGCGGCACGCCGGGTGCTGCGGCTGCACGCGCAGATCGTGGCCGAGCTGGGCGTCACGCCGCCGGAGTTCGACCTCGGAGGCGGATTCGGCATCGCCTACACGACCCAGGACGATCCCTCGACGCCGGCGGATCTGGCTCGCGGCATGCTCAAGATCGTCGACGACGAGTGCGCGGCCATGGGCATCGACGTGCCGCAGCTGTCGATCGAGCCGGGGCGCGCCATCGCAGGCCCCTCCACGTTCACGCTGTACGAGGTGGGCACCACCAAGTCGGTCGGCCTCGACGGTGGGGCATCGCGACGATACGTCTCGGTCGACGGCGGGATGAGCGACAACATCCGGCCCGCGCTCTACGGTGCCGACTACTCCTGCACCCTCGCCTCACGCCCGTCGGACGCCCAGCCCGTCCTCAGCCGGGTGGTGGGCAAGCACTGCGAGGCCGGCGACATCGTCGTCAAGGACGAGTACCTGCCCAATGACGTGCGGTCCGGCGATCTGCTGGCCGTGCCCGGCACCGGTGCGTACTGCCGTTCGCTGGCCAGCAACTACAACCACGTGCCCCGCGCCGCGGTGGTGGCCGTGCGCGACGGCGAGGCCCGCGTCATCGTCCGCCGCGAGACCGAGGACGACCTCCTCGCCCTCGACCTCGGCTGAACCATTCCCCAAATTTTGCTACTCAGCAGACCGAATCTCAGTCCACATCGGTTCGTTGGGTAGCAAAATTCGGGGCGCGTTCGGTGAGGTAGTCCCGGATCTGGGCGTCGGTCCAGTCGCGCGACTCCTGCAGGCCCGCTGCCATGGCGGCGAGGTAGACGTCTGACGGCTCGGTGTGGTCGATCTCGTGGGCCGAGCGCGGAGCCGTGAAGGTCAGCAACGGCCGCCCGTCGAGCGAGCCCACGTCCACCAGGGTCTCGTAGACGCCCGGTCCCGCCTGGTGTCGACCGTCCGGGAGGGGCGAGAGGATCATGTCGGCCAGCGGGTCGCCGTCGACAGGATCTCGGCGCATCTCCTGGGCGGCGATGTCGGCGAACTGCTGGGCGGTCACCAGATAGGCGCGAGCCGCGGTGAAGCCGGGGGTCACGTGGTCGTAGAACGCCACTCCGCCGCCCCACTGGGTCGACCTCCCGGCGAAGTACAGGGTGCCGGGCAGGTCGATGGCGGTGGACCGGGCCGGCGGCGTCTGGTCGCGAGCGCCCGGGTTGACCCGGTCGCCGCCCGGGGGAGTCCCGCCCTCGAGGTAGCAGGACAACCGGGTCGACCACATGTTGGAGCCGTACGAGACGTACCAGACGTGATCGGGCGGCATCAGATCACTGGAGTGGGGCATCACTCGACCGTAACAAGGTGGGGCGTCAGGTCAGGGCGCGGATGAGGGCGGTGACGCCGGCAGCGACGAGCACCGCGAGCATCGGGGATCCCTTGCGCCACGAGACGATCGCGGCAGCCCCGACGCCGACGGTCGAGGCGCCCACTGCCAGCTGGCCGCCGTCGGAGAACACGCTGACCGCCACCAGCGCGGCGAGCACGGCCGGTGCGGTCAGCACGATCACGCCCGCCGACCAGGCCGGCAGGGGTCGTCCACCCAGCACCACCGGTCCGAAGGCCTTGATGGCAGCGGTGGTGACCGCGACACCGGCGATGGTCCACCAGATCGTGAGGGTGCTCATGACGTGGCCTTCCGACGCAGGCCCCACAGCGCCGCGAGGCTTCCCACGAGCACCGGCACCCCGGCAGGGGTGATCGACACGAGCGTCAGGGCGATCGCCCCGCCTGCCAGCGCGACGCCGATCCGGTCGCGATCGCGCAGCTCGGGGATCAAGATGGCGACGAAGAAGGCCGGGTAGATCGCGTCCAGGCCGAGCCGGTCCAGGTCACCGATGAGGTTGCCGCCGAACGCGCCGGCCATGGTGCCGATCTGCCAGGCGATGAACTGGGGCGCCGTGGTGCCGAACAGCTTCCATCGGTCGAACGAGCCGTCGGGGCGGGCCGCGACGGCCCACGACGAATCGACGATGGTCAGCCCTTGGGCGGCGCGCTTCCAGCGTCCACCGGGCAGCGACGGAGCCAGGGCGGCTCCCATGGGAAGGAAGCGCGAGTTCATCAGCGAAGCCGCCGCCACCGCCGCCAGCGGATTTCCGCCGGCACCCAAGATCGCCACGGAGGCGAACTGCGCCGAGCCCGCAAACACGATCAACGACATCGTGATGGCCGCGAATGCACTGAATCCGGTGTCTCGGGCAATCACCCCGAAGGACAGGGAGAGCAGCCCGGCGGCCACGGCGAACGGCAACCCGATCCGTACCCCTTCGCGAAACGACGCCCGGGGATCGGGGGAGTCGAGGTCGGGCACGTCTCAGGATCGCAGACGGCTGACGGGCAACGGCGCGAGGCCGATACCCTTGCCCGGTGTCTGTCTCGTCGTGGGAACCCGGTCGTCCGCTCCGCATCGCCCTGCTGGGTTGCGGGGTCGTCGGCACGCAGGTGGCGCGACTGCTCACCCGTGACGCAGACGAGCTGAGCAAACGGGTCGGCGCGCCCATCGAGCTGGCCGGTATCGCCGTCCGCCGATTGGGACGCGAACGCGATCTCGACGTCCCGTCCGAGCTGTTCACCACCGACGCTGCCGGTCTCGTGGCGCGAGGGGACATCGACGTGGTCATCGAGGTCATCGGCGGTATCGATCCCGCCCGCGAGCTGATCCTGTCGGCGCTCGAGCACGGCGCCTCCGTCGTCACCGCCAACAAGGCGCTGCTGGCCGAGGACGGCGCGACCTTGTACGAGGCCGCCGAGAAGGCCGAGCGCGATCTGTACTTCGAGGCTGCGGTCGCCGGCGCCATCCCGATCGTGCGTCCGTTGCGCGAGTCGCTGGCCGGCGACTCGGTCCAGCGCGTGCTGGGCATCGTCAACGGCACCACCAACTTCATCCTCGACGCCATGACCACCACGGGACAGGGCTTCAGCGAGGCGCTCGACGAGGCGCAGCGACTCGGTTTCGCCGAGGCCGACCCGACCGCCGACATCGAAGGCTTCGACGCCGCGGCCAAGGCCGCGATCCTGGCCGAGCTGGCCTTCCACACCCGGGTCACCATCGCCGACGTGCACCGCGAGGGCATCAGCGACGTCACGGCCGCCGACGTGCGTTCGGCCTCCGACATGAACAGCGTCGTCAAGCTGCTGGCGATCTGCGAGAGGCGTGAGACCCCGAACGGCCCCGCGGTCTCGGCCCGCGTGCACCCCGCCATGATCAGTCGCGACCACCCGCTGGCCAGCGTGCGCGGCGCCTACAACGCGGTGTTCGTCGAGAGCGAGTCCGCCGGCGAGCTGATGTTCTACGGCCCCGGTGCGGGCGGTGCCCCCACCGCCAGCGCCGTGCTGGGCGACGTGGTGTCCGTGGCGCGCAACCGGCGCAGCGGCGTCTACGGCCCGGGTGAGTCCACCCACGCTCGACTCGAGGTGCTCGACATGGGCCAGGCCCGCACGAGGTATCACGTCTCCATCGACGTCGACGATCGCGCGGGCGTGCTGGCGCAGGTCGCCAACCAGTTCGCTGAGTTCGATGTCTCGATCCGCACGGTGCGCCAGGAGGGCAGCGGATCCGATGCCCAGCTGGTCATCGTGACGCACGAGGCCGATGATGCCGCGCTGGCCGCGACGGTGGCGTCCTTGCGCAATCTTGACATGGTGCGCGACGTCAGCTCGGTCATGCGGGTCGAGGGAGGCGTCTGATGGCCAGCCCGTGGCGTGGCGTGATCCACGAGTACCGCGACCGTCTGCCGGGGATCGAGAACGTCATCACCCTCGGCGAGGGCGGAACGCCGCTGATCCACTCGCCGTGGTTGTCGAACCTGGTGCACGGCGACGTCTGGTTGAAGGTCGAGGGCGACAACCCCACGGGGTCGTTCAAGGACCGTGGCATGACGGCTGCGATCTCGTCGGCGGTTGACGAGGGCGCCAAGGCCGTCGTCTGCGCGTCCACCGGCAACACCTCGGCCTCGATGACCGCCTACGCCGCCCGCGCCGGACTGACCCCGATCGTGCTGGTGCCGCACGGTCGCATCGCCGCCGGCAAGATGGCCCAGGCCGTCATGCACGGCGCCGAGGTCATTCAGGTGCGCGGCAACTTCGACGACTGCCTGAACATGTCGCGGGCCCTGGCTAAGGAGTTCCCGGTGGCTCTGGTCAACTCGGTCAATCCGATGCGGTTGCAGGGCCAGAAGACGGCGGCGTTCGAGATCGTCGACCAGATCGGCGATGCGCCCGACCTGCACGTGCTGCCGGTCGGCAATGCCGGCAACATCTCGGCCTACTGGCTCGGTTTCACCGAGTACCACCAGGACGGCCCCGCCACCCGGACCCCGGCCATGTGGGGCTTCCAGGCCGAGGGCGCCGCTCCGCTGGTGCACGGCTCGCCCGTGGCGGATCCCGAGACTGTCGCCACCGCCATCCGCATCGGCAATCCGGCGTCGTGGACGCTGGCCGAGCAGGCGCGCGACGACTCCGGCGGCCGGATCGGCGCGGTCAGCGATGCCCAGATCCTTTCGGCCCAGCGTGAGATCGCCCGCCGGGAGGGCATCTTCGTGGAGCCCGCCTCGGCTGCCGGCGTGGCGGGCCTGCTGGCTGCTGCTGCTGCCGGCGAGGTCGAGGCCGGCCTGCGGATCACCGTGACCGTCACCGGCCACGGCCTCAAGGACACCGAGACGGCGCTGAGCGGAATCGAGTCGATCGTCGACTCGGTCATCGACGCCGACGTGCACGCCGCAGCGGCCGCTGCCGGCCTGGCATGACCTTCACCGCTGGGCCCGTCACCGTGCGGGTTCCCGCCTCGAGTGCGAATCTCGGTCCCGGCTTCGATGCGCTCGGTCTGGCGCTCACGGCGTTCGACGAGATCACCGCCGAGGTCGTCCAGGACGGTCTGTCGATCGAGGTCACCGGCGAGGGGTCCGGGGGAGTCCCTCTCGACGACACCCACCTGGTGCTGCGGGCGATGCGCGCGGCCTTCGACCTGATGGCCGTGGAGCCGCCAGGACTGCGGCTGGCGTGCCGCAACAGCATTCCGCACGGTCGGGGGCTCGGATCGTCCTCGGCGGCCATCGTCGGGGGCATCGCGGCGGCCCGGGCCCGGGTCGAGGGCGGTGTGGACCGCATGGACGACGCGGCCG